>JANORJ010000001.1:0-8517 GCA_031415255.1 Chitinophagaceae bacterium
GCAGGAATTTGGCAATCCCGAAGACCCACCTGAAAAGGAATTATTCTTTGACTTGAAAACAATCAACTATAATTTGCAATGGCAATTGCCAGAGATGAAAGAATGGCATACTACTATTGGTGTAAATGGAATGAAGCAAAATAATGAGAACAAAGGAGCCGAAGCACTTATTCCTGAATACAATCTTTTTGATGTTGGCGGATTTGTGTATGTGCAGCGATTGTTTAAAAAAGCAACATTGAGTGGTGGTTTACGATTTGATAATCGTTCTGTGAATTCAAACGAATTGAAAGAAGGAACAAATATTAAATTTCCTGCTTTTACTCGTTCATTTGCTAATTTTTCCGGAAGTGCCGGTGTAAGTTTTGAACCAACAGATGCTATAACGCTGAAAGCTAACATTGCCCGTGGCTTCAGGGCACCTGCCTTGGCAGAGCTAGCCAGCAACGGTGCACATGAAGGAACTAACCGGTATGAATACGGCAATCAAAATCTGAAATCGGAAACAAGTTTGCAGTTAGATGGTGGTATTGATGTAAACTACGAACACTTCAGTATCGGGTTCAGTGCCTTTTACAATCGGATGAATGATTTTATTTTTTATAGAAAATTGGAGTCTATTTTCGGTGGCGATTCATTGGTAAATGTGGGTGGAGATGATATTCCTGCATTCAAGTTTAATCAGCATAATGCAAAGCTGGCCGGAGTGGAAGGCAAAATTGATATTCATCCGCATCCGTTGGACTGGCTGCATTTTGAAAATACTATTTCCTTTGTACGAGGAAAATTTGATGATGCTATTGATGGCAGCGACAACTTACCACTTATTCCTGCTGCAAGATTGGTAAGTGAACTGCAGGGTGATTTTAAAAAGGCTGGTAAGTATTTCAAAAATTTGTATGTAAAAATTGAAGCTGATAAAACATTTGCACAGAAACATCCTTTTGCCGGATATGATACGGAGACATATACTCCGGGTTACACATTATTGAATGCAGGTTTTGGTTCCGACATTTTGGGCAATAACAAAAAAATAGTATTCAGTATCTATTTTGGAATAAATAATATCGGCGATATAGCTTATCAAAACCACCTGAGCCGGTTGAAATATGCGGCAGAAAATATGGTAACGGGCAGAAACGGGGTGTTTAATACTGGTCGTAATTTTTCTGTGAAGTTGAATGTGCCATTTGACTTCGGAAAAAAATAACTGTTTTGTGTAGTACAGGAAGCCGGTTTTGTTGTGTAATGTTTCAGTTTGAATTCTTAGAGCTCTTTTATAAAAAATTTGAATCACATAGAATATAGGACACAATAGAAAACCACATAGGCTATGTGAAACCTATGTTACTATCTGCCTATGTGGTTCAAACTGGCACACTACTTCTTGTTGTAAAACAGGCTAGTTTCTCTTTATGAACTAAATTGCATGCATGGAAATTACCTTCAACACCCCTGCCTTACTATTTCCGGCAATTAGTTTATTATTATTGGCTTACACAAACAGATACCTGGCCTTAGCCAACCTTATTCGGAAATTGCACGATGAGTATATGAAGGGTGAGAAGAAAACACATCTTTTGAATCAGATCAAAATCCTGCGGGTACGAATTAATATGGTACGGCAAATGCAGACGTTGGGTGTTTTTAGTTTTTTGTGCTGCGTGGTAACTATGTACAGTGTTTATAAGCAATGGAATGGTTTAACGAGTTATGTTTTTGCAGCCAGTCTGTTGAGTCTGCTGGCTTCGTTGATAATTTCGCTGCTGGAAATTTCGCAAAGTACCAAAGCACTTGAATGGGAGCTGAGTGATATGGAAGAGCTGGAGAAGTCAAATTTTTTCAGCGATTTGTGGGGCGGAAAAGAAAAAAAAGAACCTTAGTTTTACACCAATGATGGCACGACTGAAAAAATATTTTTTTATTACCGCGATGGCGATTGTTTTTTATAGTTGCTCAAAAGGCGGTACCGTAACAGACGATGGAGGAGGCCCGCATGTAATAACGCCAACTGATACTACAGCACCGGAGATTAGTATTCTTACACCAACTATCAATCAGGTATTTGCAAGCGGCAATGTAATTAATATAACAGGAAAAATAACTGACGATTACGGATTGTACCGTGGTACTATCCGTGTTGTCAATGATGCTAACGGAGCAGTGCTAATGAACCAGGCTTATGAAATTCACGGACTTCTTCTATATAATTATAATATCAATCACACAACTTCCGTTGCTACTAGTACAGATTATACAGTAACCGTTTCTTTTGAAGATCATGGTACTAATATAACTACCAAGTCAGTAAAGGTGAAAGTGAACCCTTGATTTAAAGGCTTTGGATAACCTTCAATAAATTTTCCCAATTTCCGCCGTTATAAACTTCTTTTAATCCTTTTACTTTCAGGTGTTGCAGTGCAGTGCTGCTTCTTTCGCCGGAGTTGCAGCAAAGTATAACAGGTCGCTTCGCTTCTTTTAGCCGTCCGGCACTAGCATTAATTCTATCAACAGGAATGTTAAACGCATCTGGCACATGGCCCAGATCATATTCAGTGCCTGTTCTTACATCAATAATGATGGCTCCTTTTCGTAAAGCATTTTTTATATTGCCCGAACCCAATCCGAAGAATGATAATAGTCCCATAGGTTATGCAACGCTGATTTTATTTTTTCTTTCACCAATCTGTTGGCGCCACATGGCATAATACAATCCTTTTTCTGCCAGTAAAGTTTCATGACTACCTGTTTCCACCACATCGCCTTTTTCCAACACATAAATTCTGTCGGCATGCATAATGGTGGAGAGGCGGTGGGCAATTAGGATGCTGATTTGATCTCCCTTTTTTGATATGTCTCTGATCGTATCGGTAATTTCTTCTTCTGTCAATGAATCCAGTGCCGAAGTAGCTTCATCAAATAATAAGAGTTTGGGTTTACGAAGTAATGCACGGGCAATTGATAAACGCTGTTTCTCACCACCACTTAATTTTAATCCGCCTTCACCTATCATGGTTTCAAGTCCTTTCTCAGCTCTTGTCAACATATTGTGACAAGAAGCTTTTTTTAGTACATCCTGTAAGTCATCATCGGTGGCAGATGGATTTACAAACAGCAGGTTTTCTTTTATGGTGCCGGAAAAAAGTTGTGTATCCTGTGTTACAAAACCAATTTGATTTCGCAGGTCTTCAAAGTCAATACTATTTTCATCAATACCATTATAAAGAATGTTTCCTTCCTGCGGACGATAAAGACCCACCAGTAATTTCATTAAGGTGGTTTTGCCAGAACCGGAAGGCCCGACAAAAGCAATTGTTTCACCAGTCTTTACTTTAAAACTAATATCATTAATGGCTTTTTGCGATGCTGTTCTATGTTGAAAGGCTACATGGTCAAACTCCAGTGTTTGAATTTGTCCCATATGTTTTGGATTAGTAGCCTGTGGCTCCGGTGCTTTTTTCATCAGGTTGTCAAAATTTTCCAACGAGGCTTGTGCTTCCCGATAAGTAAGAATGATATTGCCGATTTCCTGTAATGGTCCGAATACAAAGAAAGAGAAAATTTGCATGGTTACTATTTGCCCTGCATCCATTTTCCCTTGGTAAATAAATAGCATTAATAGAAAAAGAATTATCTGGCGGAGTGTGTTTACAAAAGTTCCCTGCACAAAACTGATGCTACGAATACGTTTTACTTTTGTTAACTCAAGACCTAAAATTTTAAAAGTGTTTTTATTTAACCGGGACACTTCCTGTTTGGTCAACCCAAGACTTTTTACCAATTCTATATTTCGAAGTGATTCTGTGGTGGCACCTGCCAACGCAGTTGTTTGCCCCACTATTTTTTTCTGAATTGTCTTTACTTTTTTGCTAAGCAGGTTGGAAATAATCGTTAGCAGAAAGATGCCTCCAAAATAAACTAACGGAAGACTCCAGTGGATGGTGGTGGCATACACGGCCACGAAAACGATACCCACGATAACGGGAAAAAGGATATTGATAAATGAGGATACAAATTTTTCTGTATCAATCCTTACTTTTTGTAATACACTTAGCGTTTCACCACTTCTTGCATCTTCAAATTCCTGGTAAGGCAGCTTCATTGCATGTTGAAGGCCTTCTGTAAAAATAGTAGCACCAAATTTTTGAGTGATGAGGCTGAGAAAATAATCCTGGAAGGCTTTGGCAATACGACTTATCATCGCCACAGAGATGGAAGCTATCAAAAGCCATACAACACCGTAAATGACTTTAGTATTTGCTGTTTTTTTTACGACTCCTGCGGCATCCATTTGCACACCAGCGTCTATATATTCTTTTTTGGTGAAAAGAAAATCATTCCAAGTCAACGGCTCCACTTTCTGGTGGTAGCTTCCAAGGTTCACAAGTTTTCCAAAAATAATTGGATCTATTAATGAGAACCCGATATTAATAGCCGCCAGCAATAAGACTAAGCCGACCAGCCATTTATAGGGTTTCATGTATTTTAAAAGAATTCTCATATTAGTAGTTAAAAAGTAAAGATAAGCATCGTACAAAAATCATGTCAATAACGAATCCGGAAACTATGACACCTTTTTTCTGGCAGCAGGCTATCGAATATACGAATCTCTGTGAGTTTTGTCAGGCAAACTGTCAGCTAGGAAAGTCTTTTGTTTCTTTTACCCTGATGGCCTGGTTAATATGCCGGTGCTCATGCTGAATTAAAATAGTAATCGCTTTGCGTAAACTGTACGTCACTACTTTCGACACAGGCGAGGTGATATGCGTTTTATCAATATCTGTTTTAATGAAATCTGCAATATAGTCAAGCAGGCTATCGAGATGTTTATAAAATCGTTCCAGTATTCCCCAATCAATATCACTTTGTGAAGGAGCAAATATTTGAGGAGTATTTATTTTCTTACCGATTTTTTCCTGTACCTGATGTTCAAGCATTTTACCAAACAAACCACTGAGTGGACTCCAGTTTTCCCAAAAGGTCATTTCATATTTACCAGCAGAAATATTTTTAAATGCAGGGAAATACAAACAGTCTGAAACTATCAGGTGGTCTAAGCATTGGCCAATGCTCCAGCTTTCTTCAGCAGGTTTCCAGTTCAATTGAGCCAATGATAAATTGCTGAATTCGGTCTTTACTTTCTCCTTTGCTTCGTTTCCTTTCTGCAACATTTGTTGTATAAAGATGCTATCTTTCATTCCGGTGTTTGCAGTAGTTTATAAATATATCTTTGCGCAAATTTATTACAATTTAAAAAAACTCCAGTAATTTCTATTGGTACACCCAAATAGAAGATAAGTCCGATATCATCTTAAATTATTAAATTACAAAATGAACGAGCCGCTTATTTCTATCTGCATACCCACTTTTAAACGGGTGCATTTACTAAAGCAGCTTTTAGATTCTATCAGTATTCAAACGTATAAAAATATTGAAATCCTGATTAATGATAACAGCCCGGATGACAGTGTGGAAACATTGGTCAACTCCAGTTTTGCCGGCTTGCCCATTTTGTATGAAAAAAATCAGCCAGCAGTAAGTGCAGGTGCCAATTGTATTAAAGTAATGCAACGTGCCGGTGGAGACTGGGTGAAAATAATGCATGATGATGACTGGTTTGCCACACCCGATGCGTTACAGCTTTTTGTTAATGCGGCAATGCAGACTGGTAAAGATTTTATTTTTTGTGCAACCACACAGGTCTGGTTAGATAGTGATAAAAAGGAAGATGATTTTTTACAACCACACGAAAAGCAAATGCTTGATAATTCAAGCTGTTGCCTCTTTTACTTAAATGTAATAGGGCATCCAAGTGTGGCAATGACTAAAAGAGATGCTTCTATTGTGTATGATGCTGATTTTAGCTGGCTGCTGGATATTGATTATTATATGCGGTATTTAAAAGCTCATCCCGGCTACCATTATATTCCTCAACAACTTATCAATATCGGCAGGGGTGAAACGCAGGAGACGCATAAATATTCCCAAAAAATGAACGCTGAAGTGCCGGAGTATTTTTCTTTGCTTTCAAAATTTGATCCTGACTTGTATCTTACAGATGTATATGTATTTCACAGAATTTGGGATTTGATCCGGGTATTCAGCATAAAGGATGTTGATCAGATTTATGCCACAGGATATAAAGGAAAACTACCGGGCAAGATCAGCGAAATAATAAAATTTCAACAACGGATACCAAGGCTTATAATAAAACAACCTCCCTGGTCTAAAGCAATTATGAGAATTTATTTTAGACGGCTTGCTAAAAAATATATTCATGCAGTAGAAAATAAAAGATAAGTTATGGTGTGTAAAATTTGCAATATTGAAATTGAAACCGATCCTTTTCAGGTAAAGGAGATGATGTTTGGTCTTCGAACCGTACATACTTATTATGAATGTAATATCTGTGAGGCGTTACAAATAGAAACGGTACCTGAAAACCTTGGCGTATATTATCCTGATAATTATTATTCTTTTAACCAGCCGCCGCAGGTTGATATTGATACAACATTTCTTCGTAGAATAAAATCCAGCTATCTTTTATATAATAAAAACCGGATACTAGGATCGTTGTTATGTATCGGTTATAAGGTTCCTGAATTTATAGCTGGCTTGAAAATGTCAGGTGTCAATTATAATGATGCTATTTTGGATGTTGGTTCGGGTAGTGGCGATTTGTTATCAAAATATTGCAGGTCTGGTTTTACTAACCTGCAAGGAATTGATCCATTCCTAAAAGAAGAGTTTATTTCGGCTAATGGGAAATTAAAATTGTTAAGGAAATCCGTTTTTGACAAACAGGAGCCGGCTTCTTTTGATTTGGTAATGCTGAATCATTCCTTTGAGCATATGGATGAACCACAAGCTATTTTTCAACGACTTTCTGAATTGGTAAAACCCGGTAAAATTTTGCTAATCCGGACTCCCGTTAATAAATCATATGCCTCCAAAAAGTATAAAACCAATTGGGTTGATATGGATCCACCGAGGCATCTTTTAGTACATAGCAGAAAGAGTATTGAACTTCTTGCAGCAAAGAATGAATTTACTGTTGAGCAGGTTGTTTACGACTCATCCGCTTTTCAGTTTTATGGAAGCGAACAATATTTGAAAGGAATTCCGCTTTTTGATCCGCAATCGTATGTAGTAAATAAACAAACAACTCTTTTTACAGCATCGCAGATAAAAGAATGGGAGTTGGAAGCGGAAGAGTTAAATAAAAAAGAAGATGGTGATCAGGCTTGTTTTTTCCTGAGAAAAAAATAGGCGTGCCGGTAATTGTCAGGACTACAATTAGTTTGAATTATCCTGTTCATGAAATTGTTGGCTCAAATGAAGTGGATGCAGGCTATGCAAAATTATTTAAGTTAATATTCCAACTTGTTTAAGAAAATAGTTAATCGGATGAGCAGGAAAATCTCTGCGATAAATGGAAAAAGATTCTTTTCCCATTTCAACCCATTTATGTTTTTGTTGCCAAGCTGTTTCCAGTGCTTTTTCGATAGTTTCAACTGTTATTTTGTTTACAATCCAGCCATTTAGATTGTCCTTAACCCATAAAGGCATATCCCCAACATTGCTTACTACCAACGGCCTGGCCATCGCCATCGAATCCATCACTGTAATGGGCATTGCATCAATATGTGTTATCTGAAGTACAAGGTGTGATTGGCGAATAGCTTCTTTATAATTGGCGGCATTGCCCTGCAAAAAAACTTTTGATTGCAGTTGCAATTCATCAATAAGATTTTGCAACAGTTCTTTGTTTTTTCCTTCTCCATAAAGGCGCAGTTCCCAATTTCTGTTTCGCCATACTTCGCCAGACAAGGTTCTGATTAATACATCTTGTGCTTTTCTTTCAATATCTAATGCTGCAAATACTGAAAATATATATTTTTCATTAACTGTTTCCGGATAAATAGTTGCCGTTTCAGGTGTTTCAAATGTTAGTGGATTAAAAAGCTTTTCTTGGTTGGGAATAATAATCGAAAAAGAATTTTCTATCGCCTGAAATATTTTTTTGGTATCGCCTAAGTTTTTTGTTGCCCTATCAGCCCATTTTTTTAACTGCGAACATTTACGGAAAGAAAGTTTTGCATTCACATCATAGTTGTGATAGATAAGCACATATTCTTTTAATCTCCGGTACAGTTTTTTGAATGGCCCATGTGCTATATCCTTCCAGCCTCCCTGGCTTACTATTGCTATATCATATTCTTCAAAAGGAATTTCTATAATAGCTTTTTGTAGTTTTCTTTTTCGAAGGAATAATTGTTTTTTTCTTTCTTCCTTTCCTGGAAATAAAAATATTTTACAACCGGCCTGTTGTAATTCTTTTACCCGATTTTTTTTCCCCTTCCAGTCATAGCAGCAGATAGCTACATCGTAACCGTTTCTAGCTGTCCATAGTGCCGCTTGGTACCACAGCTCTTCGCTGCCACCCCAGGCGGAACCATTCATTACAGACAAGAAGAGTATTTTTTTCATTCAGCTTTTTATAATAGCATCTCCAAA
>JANORJ010000002.1:0-2937 GCA_031415255.1 Chitinophagaceae bacterium
TTGGATAATGGCAAAGACCTGAATCAGGCTCTTGCATGGTTTGACAAAGCAATAGAAGCAAACCCTACCGCTTTCTGGATGCACCACCAAAAAGCTAATTGTCTTGCTAAATTGGGCAGAAAAGATGAGGCCAAAGTAGCAGCAGCAAAATCAATAGAATTGGCAACTACTGCAAAGAATGATGATTATGTAAAGTTGAACGAGAAGTTACTTGCAGAGTTGAATAAATAACACCCCAATCCGCCGAGGCGGAGATTATAGTATCTGATTTTTTAAATAGTCCCATTGTTTGGGACTATTTTTTTTCCCAGCATGCTATTTAAAAGAATACTGAAAAAGATAACACCAAAAGCACCGATGGGGTTTAACCAGAGGAAACCCATTTTTATAACATTGTATTTGGTGAGAATAAAAACAGTAAGTACTAATAATTCTGCCAGCACCGCTGCCCAAAAAACAACATGACCGCTTTTTATTTTCTTGAAGAAAAAAGCAACAAGAAACACTCCAAGAATTACACCATAGAAAAGTGAGCCAAGTACATTCACAGCTTCAATTAAACTATTACCAATATTATACGTAAACATGGCAACTATGATACAGAATATGCCCCAAGCCAATGTGTACCATTTTGACATTCGGTATTCATCTTCGCCTGTTTCTTTCTTTTTAGTAAACCGTCGGTGAAAATCAATCATGGTGCAAGAAGCCAGTGAATTAATGGCAGCCGCAATACTTCCCCATGAGGCAAGGAAGATGATAGCAATTAATAAACCCACCAATCCAACTGGTAGATTATCTACCACAAAACGGAGAAAAATATAATTAGTGTCGTTATTATCGCCACCAATTTCTTTCGTCTTCACCCACTCTTTTACTTTTGCACGGAGCACATTGGCACTGCTTTGCAAAGTATTTAACTCTTTCAAATATTCTTCCTCTTTCACTTTATCATTTGCATCAGACGCATTGGAATAGTTGACAACCGCTTGCTGTTTTAATGCGGTAATTTCATTGTACTGCTGCTGCACCATTCTGAAAGAATCTTTGTACACAGCTGATTGCTCCAGTTTTTTTACCTGCACTTCATTAAAAAAAATCGGGGCTTTATTGAACTGATAAAACGTAAATACCAACGCACCTATCAGCAGTATCGCAAATTGCATAGGCACTTTTACCAGCCCGTTCATCAGCAAACCCATTCGGCTTTGCTTTAACGATTTTGCAGTGAGGTATCGTCCCACTTGCGACTGGTCCGTACCGAAATAAGAAAGTGCCAGAAAAAAACCACCAATCAAACCGCTGAATAAATTATACTGGTCGCTCCAGTTGAACCGTCCTTTTTCAAAACCGGTGGTAATAACATTTAATTTTCCCATTTTACCACTTACTTCCAGCGCATCGGTAAAGCTTACATTCTTTGGCAACATATTTACTACCATATATGCTGCGAGGAACATACCAATGAAGATGATAATTAATTGTAGTTGCTGTGTGTAAGCCACCGCTTTTGCGCCGCCACTCATGGTGTAGATAATAAGCAGCCCTCCCATCAATATGTTAGTGTAATAAATATTCCAGCCAAACAGTGATGAAAGAATGATAGAGGGAGCGAACACACTGATGCCGGTAGATAATCCTCTTTGCAATAAGAAAAGAAATGAAGTAAGTGTTCTTGTTTTATTATCAAACCTGTTTTCTAAATATTCATACGCAGTATAAACTTTCAGCCTGCTAAAAATAGGAACGAAAAAAATACAGATAACAATCATTGCCAGCGGAATGCCAAAATAATATTGCACAAACCGCATTCCGTCAGTATAAGCCTGCCCGGGTGCTGAAAGAAAAGTAATAGCACTGGCTTGTGTACCCATAATGCTCAGCAGCACCATTCCCCACGGCAGGCTGCGGTTGCTGAGAAAATAACCATCCAGATTGCGGGAGGTACGACTTTTATACAAACCATACGAAATGATGGCGAGTAGAGTAACAACCAGTACTATCCAATCTAACTGGTTCATGAAAATCGTTTAGTGAAGAAAGTGAACAAAATAATCAGCACAACGAGGAAACCAATTACCAGTGCGTACCAGTAATTCCAATTTTTGAAGAATGGCGCCTTATCGTTATCCGGTGTTTGCATACAATTATTTTCGGGTGGTTCGGAGCCAGCCTGTCAGCACAATCACAAAACCAAGTACGATCCCAATCAGGATGCCAACCTTTACTCTCTTTATTAAAACACCCACTACCAACCCTATTACGATAGCAAAAATAAAAGCCATCTCTCCTCTTCTTACACTTGGTTTTCGTTCTTCACTCATAATAGTATTCTTCTATTTATCGGAGACCAAAGTCTCCCTTGGGGGTTACTCCCAGAGTTTATCGAAGGGTTAGGTGGATTTTAAAATCCTTTTTTCTTATTCAGTGCAATAATATTTGCCAACAACCGGTATGCTCCCGGCACACCAGCCGGCAATTCTCTAAAAAATACAATGCCAGTATAAGTAAACCAACCCTTACCATACTTTGCAACTATCAAACTTCCATCATCCGATTTATCACCGGGATCATTCATAGCAATTAATTTTTCAAACTTACCCGATGTATCGCTGGCATGATAGATACTACGTTCTTGTATCCAACCTTTAAAATCATCTTGCACAATTTTATTGGGGAAATTAAATACTGGATGTTCAGGCTTTAATAAACTAACCGTTGCATTTTCATCGGTCACCCTGTTTCTTGTTATATTGAAATTATAAGGACCAATCTTTGCTCTTACCGGACCTATCTGGTTGCTGGTGTTATATTGCACAATTAAATTTCCTCCTTCATTTACATACTTCATCAATTTATCGTAGTACTTATTCATCCAGTCGTTGGTGTTGTAAGCCCTTACACCAGTTATTATAGCATCCAGTTTTTCAAGACCAT
>JANORJ010000003.1:0-1515 GCA_031415255.1 Chitinophagaceae bacterium
TATCTTTTCTTTTTTTACCGTCACCTCATCGCTGTTGCTCTCCTGCTTATCCAGTTCATCCAGCTCCTGCAAATATTTTGCTGTTTTATCTTCTATAAAACCGCGGTGCTTGTCTATCTTTTTCTGATTGTAATTATTCTTCTTGCTGTTCACTGCTTTAAACTTACTGCCGTCTACGGCAATCGTTGTTTTGCCCAGCAAACCCGCATCGCTTAAAAACTGAACATAGATTTTAAACATACTTTGCAGCGGCTGGGCATGCAGCTTGCGGAAGTCAGCAATAGTATGGTAGTTGGGCTGCAGGTTCTGCAACAACCATTGCAATTCAATATTGCGGATACACTCCTTTTCTAATTTCCGGCTACTGCGTATCTTATTTAAATATCCATACAAGTACAATTTTAAAAGCACTGTCGGTGCATAAGGCGGTCGCCCTTCAGTCTTGTGTACCGTACTGGTGAATCCCAATTGGAGCAGATCCAGTTTGTCGACAAACGCATCCATGAGTCTGACAGGGTTAGCAGGACCCACCTGCTGTTCTAAAGAACTGAAATAACTTTGCTGCCGGTTGCTTCCCTTTATAAATTCCATACCGCCCTATTGCAATAATCATACTGCTTTGACGCTAATAACAGACTGTGTATATTTGGTTAACGACTATAGGTTTTTTCACAAACTGACGTTATCGGCAACTCGTGGCGTCCTCCAAACTTGAACCATTCGTATAAGAAATGATCGAAATAAAAGTGTCTGAAAATTTGTTAGACAATTTAATTAAGCGAAAGAGATTGTAAACATCAGGGATAAATAGTCGCCTATTTTTAGATACTAATGATAGCGGAAGAAATAACAGAGGTTTTTTTATTTTTAAAACAACCAACCACCATGTCAACATTTCAAAACGATGATTTTTCAAAACTGGAATATACCGGATGGCAGCGTGTAGCAGGCAAGTACATGGATAACTGGGCAATGCTTACCCGGCAGTTTATTATACCGTTGTTAGATGCTGCTAATGTTGGCAAAGGCATGAAAGTGCTTGACGTTGCTTGCGGGCCCGGGTTGGTTTCTGAAAAAATTTATCAAAGAAAAGCATTTCCTGTTGGAATTGATTTTTCATCTGAGATGATAAATCTTGCAATGCAAATGTATCCGCATATTGAATTTGAAGAAGGAGATGCACAGCAACTTCCGTTTAAAAATTCGTCCTTTGATTCGGTGGTAATGAATTTCGGCATGCTTCATTTGCCAAAACCACTACAGGCAATGAAAGAGGCATTTCGGGTGCTTAAAAAAAAAGGAACTTTTGCATTTACAGTTTGGGCAAGTGCGGCAAAAAGCCCTGCGTCCAAAGTAATGAATGATGCCAAAGAAAAATATGCCGATATGAATGTTCCTATGCCTGTGTCACCTCCTTATGATTATTTTGAAGACAAAGAAAACTGCAAAAAATTTTTAAGCGATGCAGGTTTTGATCCCCAAACAATGCATTACAAAACAAAACTTGTTAGATGG
>JANORJ010000004.1:0-8333 GCA_031415255.1 Chitinophagaceae bacterium
CTGGTGGTCGGTTAAATAAATAGTGACAGCATGTGGCTTATTAATGTCTGTAGTTCCTTTTTGATAACCTGTCGCATCTTTCTGACAGGAATAAAATACCACTGTAATAGTCAGCAAACTCAGAATACTAAATTGGATAATATTTTTCATTTTCTTGATTTAAATTCATTAGTAGGTAAATACAGGAAGACGAAATGTAACCGGTGTAGCAAAAAAATCCTTCCCCATTTTCGGGAGAGGATATTCATTAACACCAGGCAAAATACTATCGCCGCTTGAGCATCTTAACCTGGCGAATAAGCTTATCAGTAATTTTCTTATTGTATGTATGATTAGGGTCGTCCTGTATCTTAGTCAGCAGGGGCAAAGCATAATCATAATCCTTGTTGCGGATATAACCGAGTGATAAATAATATTCTGCCTCATCATTCAAGACAGGTTTTAGGTTTTGCTTATTCGCATCCAGCACTTCATTAAAACATTTAATAGCTTTACTGTTATCCTTTACTTCAAGAGCGGCTGCACCGCAAAGAAATGCCGCCTTTGCCGAATGGTCCTCACCGGCATCATGAATACGTAATACTTCTTTATAATTCTTTTCCAGATAAGCTTTTTCCACCGGAGTTTCATTGGTAGTACCATCACGGACAGTCACCAACTGATAAGAATGATAGCTGGAAGCAAAAACTTTTTCTGGTGAAAGGGTAAAAAAATTATAGGCCATATAACCACCAATTAGTAACACCAAACTGGCCGCTACCCCCATGCTGTAACGAACAATTTTCCGGGTTGGATTTATCTTTCTCACCGGAGACTGCATTTCTTCCATCATTTGCTGATGAATACCTGACACCTTATTCTTCAATCCATACAGTTGTATACCCGCAGCTGTTGATTTCAAACTATCCAGCTGTTTTTGCAGAATTATATCAGCAGACAATTGTTGCTCAAAATTTTCCTTTTCAGCACCCGTCAGTTCCCCATCAAGGTATTGCACCAATTTTTCAGCCATATCGGAAGTAGAATTATCCATGTAATAGATTTTTCAAAGTTAGTTTCAAGGCCGGGTTTGAGTTCACCATCTGTTCCAATTGCTTCAAGCATTTATATTTTTTATTTCTTACCACTTGTTCGTTCTCATAATGCATTGTTTCCAGTATTTCCTTCATTGATAAATTTTCGTAATAAAATAGTAACAATATTTTTTTGCAGGCTTCGCCTAATTCGCCAACCAGCCTTACCACTTCTGCTTTTCCTTCCCTGTCAGCAATCAGCTCACTGGCATCCATCTCTACCTTTTCTTGCCCTTTTTCATATTTTTCTTCTCTTGCCATTGCCCGGCCTCTCCTTTTTAATTCATTCAACCAGGTGAACCGGTTCAGGGAAAATAAAAAAGTTTTCACTGTTGACTCTCCCCTGAACTTGTCTTTCTTCACCAGATCAATAAAGGCTACAACTACTTCCTGAAACACATCCTCCGCATCCTGCCGACTTCCGCTGTTGTTCATCACATACCAGACCAGACAGTCGAAATGGCTTCGATAGATGGCTTTAATTGTTTCGTCCATCCGTAGCCCGGACTGGATATTGGTAACCAGTTCCGAATCCGGGAAGTTCCTTATTACCTCCATGCTTTATACGTAGATTTGTAAGTTTAAAATCCTGTTTTGTAACCTAAACTAAGGATAATTTTCAGGAAGACAGGACGAAATATATCAAAGACAATGAATTATTTTGAATTATTCGACATACCGGTGCAACTGAAAGTAAATACCGCTTTACTTTCAAAAAAATTCTTTGAGTTAAGTAAAAAATATCACCCAGACTATTTTGCTAATGACAATGAGGAAGTACAGGCAGAAGCGTTGGAAAAATCAGCCCTGCTGAACAAAGCCTGGAAAACATTTCAAAACCCGGACGCTACGATTAAATATGTGTTGCAGGAAAAAGAATTACTGGAGGAAGAAGAAAAATATGAGCTACCGCCGGATTTTCTGATGGAAGTAATGGACATAAACGAACAATTAATGGATGCGGATGAGCCGGATGCGGTCATCCACCTTACATCAACTATTGAATATCTACAAGCTGAAATATATGAACCAGTTAAAGAAATGGTGTATAATTACCAGAATGATATTGCTACCGAAAAAGAGTTGCTGCAAGTAAAGGAGTATTACTACAAGAAAAAATATTTAGACCGCATCCGTCGTGAGCTTTCCACAAAATAAAAAAGCCCCTCATTGCTGAGAGGCCTCGGTGCCCGGGAAAGGAATCGAACCTTCACATCCTTGCGAACGGCAGATTTTGAGTCTGCTGCGTCTACCAATTCCGCCACCCGGGCGGCCTTGCCCGAAATTAACCGGGGCTGCAAATGTAATCGGGAAAAAGTAAAGAATAAAATTTAAATAGCCGCTTTGAGCATAAAAAAATCAATCGGACTATTTCTATTTTGTTCCATTTAAATAGAAAAAATCTCTGATTTTGACGCAGCCCATTAAAAGTCCTGATGTTCTTTTAATCTTAAATGCTACTTGCCTTACTGCAAAACAGCATGCCCAAATAGAACGGAAAAATCTTTGCACCAGATTAATACCCGGTTGTTAACCGCATAATTTACCGATGCGCCAAGTTCATAAGAAAAATTGCCCGTTATTGCTTTGAGTAAACCCGCCTCCTGGTAAGGCGACGCACTATTATTAGGCGAAAGCCAGACCCGCAAATCCGGGCCATTATCTGTTCGTAAATTCTCAATTACAAGATGAATTTTTCCCGAAGCGTCTCTGACAATTTTTGCAGAGCCACTGGTGGTGTGTGCATTACTAACAAAAGTTCCGGAAGAAATGACAGTACCTGTAGGAAGTGTTTCTACCGCATTTTCTAATGCACTTTTTTTGCAAGAGGTAACGAGAAAGAGAAATGATAACAACGAAATAAATTTTGACATAACAATAATTTTAAATTGTCTAAATAAACAAGAAAGTTCCCCGGCCATAACAGCCAGGGAACAAAGGGACCAACCTTAACCTTTTACATTTTTTCCAGCGTTGATAATTTTTTAACCGCCATCAATAATTTCTCCGCAGGTTCTGCCACACTTATCTTCTCCAGCAATTTACCGGTTTCAGCATCAATCAGCAGCATCCATCCGGTAGAATTTATTTTCTTAACCGCTGCATAGACCTTTGCTTCTTCCAGTTTCATTTTCGAATCGGCCTTAGTTGATTCACTAGTAAGGTCGTTCATAATAAACTGCACCATAGATTCGCTAAAGACCGGCATTACTTCTTTCATCATTTTTTCACCATTGGCCTGACAAACAGGACACCAGTCGGCTTTGTTTATTACTGCAATAACTTTTCTACTGTCTTGCGCATAGCTTGAAATAGCAGACAATAGCATTGATACAAACAATACAACTGGAATTAAAAATTTGTTCTTCATTTACTGTCTTTTACAAAATGAATTAATTAGACGCCAATCCGGTAGCACCGACAGGCAAACCCGGTACAGTTTGTAATGGGCTTAAACTGCCATCAACTGCCACTTCAAAAGCTTGTATGCTGTGGGCAGCACCATTCAGTACGTATAAGCATTTTGAATTTGGGCTTAATGATGCATCAATAGGCCCGGCCTGTGTGGTGGCCGAGATAGCTTGTGATACAGTTATAGCACCACTATTATTTACACCAAAAGCAGAAATGTTATTACTGGCAGTGTTGGTAGTATAAGCATACTTTCCATTGTTAGTTACCACTACCCAACAAGCTGCACTTTGCCCGGCACCAACAGATCCGTTAATAAGTGTAATAGTTCCATCATTGCTAATACTATAAGAAGATAATACACTAGCTCCCGGAGCACCACCTACCGCTTCAGAAACAAAAACATTGCCCTGCTTACCTACCGCAAATCCAAAAGGTGTAGCACTAGACGATGTAATACTGTGCATCATACCGGGGATTCCAGCTTCATTTACGGTGTACGTAATAATTTTATTGGTAGCTTTTTCAGTAACAACCAACACTTTTCCACCATTGACAAAAGAAACCTGTGCAGGCCCTGTAGTTGCAGCACTTAATGGTCTTGTAGAATTTGGTATAGACTGCAGCATACCATTACTCATTAATTTAAATCCTGAAATATTATTTGTGCCACCGGCATTTAAAACAAAAACAATACCCTCATGCTGTGCAATACTTACCGGTCGCATACCACCTGAGCTGACAGTTGAGGCAAGGGTAAGCCCACCATTATATATTTTAAAGGAAGAAACAGAATTGCTACCTGCATTCACTGCCAGCAGCATATTGTCATCAGTCAGTATCACGGCTTCCTGGTTACCTAATCCACCACCAGTACCATTGCCGCCAGCTGCATAAGAAGCATCGAAAGTAAGCGAGCCATTAGCTGCACGGCGATATGCCATTACTGCATTACCACTGGTTTGATTTGATAAGGTGTAAACAAACCCACCATAGTATCCTCTTCCGGAAAGATTTTCATCATCACCGGGCAATACTTCTCCCTTTGCTGAAATTTTATTAACAACTGCATTCTGACTTTTTTCTTTCTGGCAAGAAGCCAGCGTTACCACAGCCATTACAGCTGCCGTTAATGTATTTACAAGTTTCATAATTGTTGATTTTGTTTTTTGAAAATTAATTTTAGTTAGTGACTGTTGAGTGTTTCAATGAATACAGCAATCATTGCTGTATTAAACCGACTAATGCTTTCAATGAAATGGTGTTGAAACTTTCATACTTACAATATGACATCTGGTTGTTTAAGGATATTGAATTTTGCCTCTTGTTTTGCAAAACATGAGTTGTGGTTTATTAAATTAAGGCAGCATCTTTTACAGGTATATTGGCAGAACATGTTCTGGTTGTTTTACTAAGGCAGAATGGTGCACTTCACTCTTTCCTGTTGGCTGGCCAGCCAATATAATACTATGTACAATAAAACATTGAGGAAGGTTTTGAGGAATAAAAAATAAATAAAATTCGTTGTCCGGGTTATTTTTCATCATATTTGTGGACAGATATGATGACATTGGAGCAGGAACAAGTATATACAGAAGAAAAGCTGGTTGCCGGATTAAAGAACCATGAAAATAGTGCATACCAGTTTTTATATATAAACTACCGGGGTTCTCTTTATAATATCATACTACAATTGATAGCCGACAGAGAAATTGCCAACGATGTGCTACAGGAAGTGTTTATTACTGTATGGAAACAAATAGACAAATATGATCCGGCAAAAGGGAAACTCTTTACCTGGTTAGTAAGGCTTACCCGCAATGCCTCTATTAATAAGCTACGGTCGAAAATTTATAAATCACAGGCCAAAAACGAAAGCCTTGATGTTTACGTAACTTCTGTGGAACAAAGCCATTCGGCGGATGAAAATATTAACCGCATAGGGCTGCGCCAGCAAGTGCATAAGTTAAGAGAAGAATATAAAAATGTAATTGAACTATCGTATTACAACGGCTTTACCCAAGAAGAAATAGCAAAGGCATTAAACATACCTTTAGGAACAGTAAAGACACGATTAAGAAATGCTTTACTGGAACTAAGAAAACAATTTGTGTAGATGGATATAAAGGAATACATATCATCCGGTATTATTGAAACATACGTCATGGGGCTTTGCAGCCCAGATGAGGAGATGGAATTGGAACTACTTCGCAGTCAGCATCCGGAGTTGGATAAAGCTGTTATTGACTTTGAAGAAGTCATGGAAAAAAATATGCTTCAGCAAACCACTCTTCCTGGCGATACTACAGATAAAAGGATATTAGATATCCTTGCTACATTGAAAAAACCAGCAGCAATTATTCCAATGCATACCTCACAAAGAAACTGGTTGAAACCGTTTGCCATTGCTGCATCGCTACTGTTATTAATAAGTGCAGGACTTAATTATTATTTATACCAGCAAACAAAGAGCCCGGTTGCAACAACCGGAATCATCACTTTACCAATAGGCGATTATCAGGTGCTGAATAATCCCGCCATTACACCTGTAGCCATGTATGGAGTAGGCTCTCACTCCATTTGCCGCTGCACCATGTTTTGGGATAAAAAAACTGGTAAAATATATGTAATGATTCATCACCTGCCCAAGTCGTCCGAAGCAAAAGATTACCAGCTATGGGCTACTGTTGATGGCAAATCCGTCAATATTGGCATTGTTCAGGATGATATAAGAGGACGATTTATTGAAATGAATAATGTTCCTGCAGGTGCCACTTCCTTCATCGTTACACTGGAAAAAGCAGGTGGCACGCCAACCCCCACTATTGAGGAAACATATCTTGCCGGAAAAATATAATCTCCTGCAACCCTGAGAGGTAAACAATACTCTATACAATGCCCGTCTGAAAAATCTTAAAGATTGTAAGGCGGGGAAAAAAGAGTAATTTTACCTAAACCTCAATAAATGAAAATCCTCAAGCACCTAATAAAAACATTCTCCCTTTTTCTTTTAATTCCTGCTATTGCTTTTTCACAAGAAAAAGATGTGTTAATCCGAATTATACAAGACGAAACTTCTCATAAATTACTTGATTTCCAAACAAACCTTACGCTTAAAAAAAGGGGATTCAAATTTCAAATCCTGCTGAATGAAGTGGAAGGAGTATATGTTTTTGCCAGTATAAAAGATTCCGTTTATCGGTTTACAGAAACCAGCACCATTAGTGACTTTGCCTACTTAAACCTGCTAGAGCTAAGGGATGGCGATAAATTTAATTTGAATAAAGAATTAAATATCAGCGAAACAGGTTGGTCTTACTGGTTTTTTAAGAATAATGCTGAATGGCACTCCTTCAATAGAGCAACTGTAGGCATGGGAGATAAAGGAATTGTTTGTACAAAAGCAATTAAACAATTGTATCATACAGAAAGGGAAGAAATAATAAAACTCAAAAATCTTAATACTCCACTCTACCTGTTTTTTATTACTGTAAAAGAATTTGATGCCAATGGAAAACCATTGACAGAACTGATGCGACGCAAAGTAAAAATTGACTGGGTAGAGGATAACTAAGCTGGATTAATTACGACCACTTTTTTAAAAAGCAGTATAATTAAATTTTTGTCCCCCTATTGATGCCTCATACATCAATCCACCTTTTTGCTGGGTAAATATCATCACTCCATCTTTATACTTCACATTAGCAGAAACACCGGCTGTAACCGCCACAGCAGATGCCTGTGCAGAAAATTCAATCTTGTTTTCTTTGAAACGAATTAGGTCTGCTTTTGATTCAAAGAAAATTACTTCCCTGTAAGCTTGGCCTCCAAACTGAAATCCAATACTTAATTGTGTCAGCTTTGCTTTGCCAACAATATTTCCTCTTTCATATACAATGCCATTACCGGCTGCACCACCAATGCCCATACCGCCTTTCCCCACATTGGGGAATATGACATACCCATAAGCATTGGCAAATAAATTTTTCATCAAGCCATCTTTTGCCAAAAATCCTGCTTTTGCTTCTTTACAGTCACGGACTAATTTTTTTTCTTTACTTGTTGTTTGGCCCATAGCACCGCTACCTGCAATTAAGATGGCAAAAACAATTACAAATTTCAATGCTGGAAAAAAAACACTTCTTTTCATATAAGTATATATTAAGTACAATAATTTTACTCGCTAGTTAATCTCGTTAATAAAAATTTATTATTAACTTATAACATCCCACGGAGTAATTACCTTAGGGTCTTTATCCTCATCCTTTGGCCGGTCGGGATCGTTGGAGATAGAAAGGGGCTGGTGTGCTTCATCAGTAGGTAACTTCAAATCTATTTTCAGATTCTTAAAATCTTCTTCCGTTATCACATCCTTCTCATCATGAACATGCTTACTCATCATTTCCTCCGTCGTTCTGCCTTTAATAATTGACTTCTGTGTAATTTTTTCTACAGTATCCTTTTCTTCCTCCAATTTTTGCTGATTTTTAATTGATTTGCTCATAAAATTAATTTAGTTACAACTAATGAAGAAAAATACATGCCAAAATTTTTTCCTATAATTAATCTGGCACCTGATTGACTACCGGCCTGAAAATTAAACCGGATACCCAGTTTAAAGTAAAATTTATCTGGCACGATGTTTTGAAATGTTACAATAAAATAATCTTACATGGCAACAAAATCGACACCTATTAAAAAAGAGGAAGATGTACAAAAAAATCCTGACCCGCATATTGACCAAGATTTTCCTGGCTTTCCCCATCTTCCTGCTGATAAAAAAAGTATTACTCCATCAACAAAAGAGGAAAAAAAATCGGCTGGGCTTATCCCTAAAAAATCAAAAAA
>JANORJ010000005.1:0-3716 GCA_031415255.1 Chitinophagaceae bacterium
CTAATGCATATAATGTGATTAATAATATAGACAGCGCTTACAAGTATGAACGATTAGCCAACAAACTAAATGATAGTCTAAAAAATACCCGGATAGCCAGCTTAACTGAATACCAAAAATTTTCATTCAATGAACAGCTTCGTTTAAAAAAATTGGATGAAGAAAAAACAGCCTACGCCAATAAAATGAATATGCTTGGCTTGATTGCTCTGCTGAGTGGTATTCTGGTTGTAGCATTAATTCTTTACCGCAACAACCGGCAAAAACAAAAGGCTAACAAATTTTTAGAATCAACGCTTACTAATTTAAAATCCACCCAATCCCAGCTCATCCAATCAGAAAAAATGGCAAGCCTTGGAGAACTTACTGCCGGCATTGCCCATGAAATTCAAAACCCGTTAAACTTTGTTAATAATTTTTCGGAGGTGAATACTGAATTAATTGATGAAGTTGGTGAAGAAATAGACAAAGGAAATATTTCAGAAGCCAAAATAATTCTCAATGACATAAAAGAGAACGAACAAAAAATAAATCACCACGGCAAAAGAGCCGATGCAATTGTAAAAGGAATGTTGCAACATTCCAGTAAGGGTAGTGGTAAAAAAGAACCAACTGATATTAATAAACTGGCAGATGAATATTTGCGATTGGCTTATCATGGTTTGCGGGCAAAAGACAAATCGTTCAATGCTACCATGAAAACGGATTATGATGAAGGCATTGGTAACATCAGTATCGTTCCGCAGGATATTGGCCGGGTGATACTCAATTTAATCACCAATGCCTTTTACGTTGTCAATGAAAAGAAGAATCAAAGTCTTGAAGGCTATGAACCAACTGTAACTGTGAAGACTCTGAAGAACCCCCCTTCGGGTTCCCGAGCAGAGCGAAGGGAAGGAACGGAGTTCGGGGGGGCTGAGGTTTTGATTTCAGTTAGGGATAACGGACCTGGCATCCCTCAAAAAGTATTGGATAAAATTTTTCAACCCTTCTTTACCACCAAACCAACCGGCCAGGGAACAGGGTTGGGCTTATCATTAAGTTATGATATTGTAAAAGCACATGGCGGTGAAATAAAAGTAAACACAAAAGAAGGAGAAGGAACGGAGTTTATTATTTTATTGCCTGGATGATATGAGCCAGCGGCACAGCCTTCGATGTAATTTTATAACTATAGGGTTCAATCCATAGTGGGTTAACTCCACTGGTCTTTATCAAAATCTAACATGGCTGTTCTTAACGGGGCGGCCATTTTTGTGTCTTTATATATGTCTGACAATTCTTTTCTTGTTTGCAGCAGCTCATTTAATTTAAGTACCCTTTTTCTTTCAATAATAATTCCTACACACATCAGCAATGATGCTATAGTGACTACCAAAAAATAGATAAGAAAAGTGTCATCAACATACGGCGTTTTAAAAACATAGTACATCAGGTAAATGATAGTATAACAACCATATGCAAAAAGTAATGAAGAAGCAATTATCGCTTTACCTGTTGCCTTCTGGTGCATGATGGTAATTTTGGTTTGACGGATAAAAAAGTAGACACAAAATAAAACTACTATTAAAAGAGACGGCCCCAGCGTAATGGTTATGGCATCAGTAGTAAAGCCCTTCAGTAATACTACTGTTATTTCAAAACCAACAATTGTACAAATAGCAACTCTCATTTTTTTGGTAAAGGCAGGAGAAGTACTGAAATAAGCAAGGAATGTTAACATTAGCGGTGCATCCAACAGGTTATTGCAGATACTCCAGTAAAGAATAGTATCGTGGTTTGCTTTAATATAACCTTCTGTCATCAGGTTATAGATAAATACAATTACATAATAAGATAATAAAGCAGGAAAAGTTCTGTAAGCACCCAGCCGGAAGGCAAGGATGAAAAAAATTGGTAAAAAAAGGGCGATAGAAGAAATAAAACCCATGATAGAATTCGAGGTCATACGCTATGTTTTTTTCAAGGATAAGGATTCAACGGCCGTCAATGTATTCGTTACAAAGCCGACACTAATATTAACGGAATATAGATGTACATAGTGCTTAGAATTAGTAGTTTATACTAAGATTCAGTAAAAGTGTGCTACCTGTTAGTATTAATACGGCAAATGCGGCTGTGGGTTTTTATGTTATCTTTCTGTTATGCTACGATGTCTTTTTTCTATTTGCTTGTTTTTCAGTGTTTCAGGATATACACAATTAACTGATCAGGGTAAACCATTAGTGGGAAAAACAACGGGGTCATTACCCTATCTGGAATATGGAATACGATCCTACAGATTACCCCAATTGTTTGGTGGAAGTAGCTTTTCTTAGTAATAAAGAAGATGAACAATTAATATTGAACCCTGAATTTCATAATGAAGTAGCCACACAAATAGTGGAAGGAATTAAAGAATGGCTGAAGCGTTGCAAAAAGGATTATGATCAATCTTCCGGAAAGGGTTCACCCCGGTGACAAGTCTTACAAGTTACCGTGTGTAAATATTCTGGCCGGTCTTCTTTATTGTAATGAAAATTTTTTTTATTAATATCAATCGTCATCCGCATCATCTTTCTTCCCTCTTCTTTCATCGGCTCCGCGTCAGACGCATAATCAAGGCTATCGGGGATATTCTTAATCGGTACATGACAAAAATTGCATTTTACACCCAGCGCAATATTATACGTCTGCATTATGCTATCCAATTTGGCATCGCTGATGTCTTTGGGTAACACTTTCAGGTTTCTTTCTTTTTGATACGGCGGCTTAACAGCGGCAACTCCCAGCAATACAAAAACTGACAGGGAAGCAAAAACAATTATTTTCTTTTTGTGTGCCATAACTTGACAGACGGTTTTTTGTTTCGTAAAGTGGCATCGCCGAGTATTTTTTACCAGCCCAGCCATTGTCTTTTTTAGATACTGAAAAATACAAACTAACCACCGTTTCTACTATTGTAAATGATGAAAGGCCTTGTTGGCTACATCTAAGGTCTTAAAACTTATGGTATCAAGTTGTTACTTAGGCAAAATTTGCTGCTTGAGTGGCTATTAGCTATGTACCCCGTGTCGGTTTCAATTTTGTTTCCCACAAAGGCACTAAGAAAGCTCACAAAATCGTAAAGGCTTTGCGGCCTTTGTGTCTTTGTGGGAAATTCTTTCCTTGCTCAAATTGATATACCACTATCCTGTCAGATAGGTTTGTTCCTTGTTCGATATTCATTAAATTTGTGTCAATCTTAAAGTATGAGTGAAACAACGACCGCCCCTGCATTAACCGCCAAAGATTTTGCTACCGACCAGGAAGTTCGCTGGTGTCCCGGCTGCGGCGATTATTCTATTTTGGCGCAAGTACAAAAAGTAATGCCAACATTGGGCATACCCAAAGAAAATATTGTGATAGTATCCGGCATCGGTTGCAGCAGTCGCTTTCCGTATTATATGAATACGTATGGCATGCACTCCATCCACGGCAGAGCTACAGCAGTAGCATCCGGTTTAAAAGCCAGCAGACCCGAACTGAGTGTGTGGATTGTAACCGGCGATGGTGATAGTTTAAGTATTGGTGGTAACCATACCATTCATTTGCTGCGCAGAAATTTTGATGTGAATGTATTGTTGTTTAACAATCAGATATATGGATTGACAAAAGGACAATACTCTCCCACATCAGAAGAAAATAAGGTAACCAAGAGTACACCGATGGGAAGCATTGACCATCCGTTTAATCCG
>JANORJ010000006.1:0-1959 GCA_031415255.1 Chitinophagaceae bacterium
AGCGGCCGGAGCTCCTGCCGTAACAGGGGGTGATGTTACCGGAACAGCTTCCTGGTATGATGAAATTACAAGGCCTGCAATTTTCAACAGCCATAATCTTTCTGTCAGCGGCGGAAAAAATAAATACCGTTATTTTCTTTCTCTGGGATACCTGAATGAAAACGGGATATTAATTGATAACAAGTACACAAGATATACGGCTCGTTATAATCATGAATATGCAATAAGCTCAAAATTCAAAGTGGGTAATAACATTGGTTATTCTCATTATACCTCAGAAAATAAACCATATAGTTTATTCACCACTGCTTACATTGCATCTCCCATTTTTGATGCAGTAAATCCTGATGGCAGTTTTGGAAATACATCAAGTGGAATTAGTAACGTTGGTAATCCTTACGCCACTTTAAAAACAACCAACGACCGCAGTTATGGCGATCGTCTTCAAACAACTTTGTGGGGCGAATACCAGATAATAAAAGGGCTTAGTTTCAAATCACAATTCGGTATTGACCTTGAGCAGAATAACGGATGGAATTATACACCTGCTTACAAAACATTTTTGCCGGGTGGTGCAGAAGGTGCCCAGCATAATGATGATGCCGATCTCTCTTTTATGCGTGACAGTATTTATCAATGGGTGTGGGATAATTATCTCACCTATGAGAGAAAATTCTCTGCGAACCATGACCTCCGGATAACGCTGGGGCATACTGCAGAACGGCGGAACGGATGGAGCAGCAGGGCATCAATAGCCAATAAAAATATTCCTGACGATAAAGAAGCCTGGCAACTTAATTTTAAAGACACTGCAAACGGGCAGCAAAATTTCAGAGATCCGATTGGCAATTATTTCAGAAGAGAATCTTTTTTCATCAGAGCCAATTATAAGTTTAAAGACAAATACCTGCTTAATGCCACTTTCCGCCGGGATGCCAACAGTAACTTTCCGGAGCATAAACGTTGGGGAAATTTTCCCTCCGTCGGTATTGGCTGGGTTGTCAGCAGTGAAAAATTCATGGCCAATCAGTCATTCTTCAACAACCTTAAATTAAGAGCCAGTTTTGGCTTAGTGGGTAATGATGTCATTGATCCTGGCAAATTTGTTTTGCAGCCAACGGAAAGACTCTATGCTTATTTTGGCACCAACCGCATTGATGGAGCCATCGTATTAGGCATTGTTGACCCTGATTTACAATGGGAAGTGGTGAGGGAGTTTGATGCAGGGATAGAATTTGCTGTATTGGATAATAAACTGAGCGGCGAAATAGATTTTTATAATAAAGTAGCGAAGAATGCTCTGTTTAGGATTCCTTATGCCTCTATTGGTTTTCTTAATTCATTTCTTACCAATGCGGCAGAAATTGCCAATACAGGAGTGGAGCTTTCACTTCAGTGGAATAAAAAAGTAAATACAACACTTAACTACACTATCCGTGGAAATATTACTTACAACAAAAACGAAGTAAAAAATGTGGGCATTGGAAGAGCCCTGAATTTTGGCAGTTTAAATAATGGTTCTAGTGCTACACAAACACTGGTAGGGCAGCCGATTGGTTCTTTCTGGGTATATCGTACCGACGGAATTTTTCAAAACACCGGCGAAATAAATGCCTATCCGCATGTTATAGGTGCTGTGCCAGGTGATTTTAAAATTGTTGATAAAAACAAGGATGGCATTATTGATAACCTTGACCGGGAACATGTTGGATCCTACCAGCCCAAAATATATTATGGTGTAAGCAGCACGGTTAACTGGAAACAATTTGATTTTAGCATGGATATTGTTGGAGTTGCTGGTAACAAAGTATACAACGGAAAAAAAGGTATCCGCTTCGGCAGTAA
Organism: Chitinophagaceae bacterium; assembly: GCA_031415255.1. Taxonomy (GTDB): domain Bacteria; phylum Bacteroidota; class Bacteroidia; order Chitinophagales; family Chitinophagaceae; genus JJ008. Next base: position 1,846 of record JANORJ010000006.1, read on the forward strand.
CTATAACATAGAATATGAGGTGGCTAAAAACAGGTGGACATCCGGCAGTAACAATAATACTTATCCCGGAGCCAGTAATGTAACTCCTTATCCCACCGATTATTTTATTGAATC
>JANORJ010000007.1:0-2979 GCA_031415255.1 Chitinophagaceae bacterium
TTATGCCCGGCTTCAGGGAATGGAAATCTGCGTATAATCCAACGTCAACAGGCTTGCTGTATGTTGATCATTGTGTTGGTAACGTTGGCTGGAATCAGATGAACCCTTGGGTAAAATTTTATGAAGAAGTGATGGGCTTTCGCAATATTTTAAGTTTTGATGATAAAGACATTTCTACTGAATACTCAGCATTGATGAGTAAAGTAATGAGCAATGGCAATGGGTTTGTAAAATTTCCCATCAACGAACCGGCAGAAGGAAAAAAGAAAAGCCAGGTGGAGGAGTATCTCGATTTTTATAATGGGGAAGGAGTGCAGCATGTGGCAATTGCTACGGCTGATATTTTAGCCACAGTTACTGAATTACAAAAAAGAGGAATAGAATTTTTAAATATACCTGCCAGCTATTATGAAACGGTATTGGAAAGAGTAGGTAAGATTGATGAAGACCTGCAACCGCTGCAAGACCTCGGTGTTTTAATTGACCGGGATGAAGAGGGCTACCTGTTACAAATATTCAGCAAACCACTAGAGGACAGACCTACTTTATTTTTTGAAATCATTCAACGGAAAGGTGCAAAAAGTTTTGGTAAAGGAAATTTCAAAGCTTTGTTTGAAGCACTGGAAAGAGAGCAGGATGCAAGAGGAAATTTGTAAGCAGGTACGAAATGCACAGGTGTGGGAAAAAAATCACTTTTCCTTAGGGTTTTTAATACCTGCTTGCTCGCCGTTATGCCACATTTCAGCTATTTTTACAAATCATTTTGAGTAAACGCAGAAATAAAGTCTGTTACCTGCCGTTAACCTTAACAGAAACCATGACGAAAAACCTCTTAGCAATCCTTTTGTTTTTTAGTTATGCCTTTACTGTGTCAGCTCAGCCGCCGCAGTTAAAGGGAGGTAATTCTTTCTCCTTTATTGATTATCAGAAAACATTTCCCCGGCCTACCGAAGCATTGCAAAAAAAAGCAGACACACTTCAAAAACAATTTGAAGCAAAGAAATTAGCATGGCCTGCCAAATACATTTATATCCGTTCGTTTAAATATGACAGTCAGTTAGAAGTGTGGGTGAAGAATGATATTAAAGATCAGTTCCAGCTTTTTAAAACGTATAAAGTATGCGCCTTAGCTGGCACATTGGGACCCAAAAGAATGGAAGGCGACTACCAGGTGCCAGAAGGTTTTTATTATATCAATGTTTTTAATCCCAAGAGTAATTATTACCTGTCATTAGGCATTAATTATCCGAATGTTTCTGATAAAATATTAAGTGACTCTCTTCGGCCCGGCAGCGAAATATTTATTCATGGCAGTTGTGTAACGGTCGGCTGCATTCCTATCCGGGACGAGCAGATAGATGAGTTATACATTCTTGCCGCTTATGCCAAAGATCAAGGGCAAGATTTTATACCGGTGCATATTTTCCCGGTAAGATTTAATGTGGATAGAAGTGTAAAATTTTTGGACAACCTGACGAAGGACGATCCGGCATTAAAAAAGTTTGCCGACAAAATGGAAGATGCGTTTGATTATTTTGATAAATACAAACAGTTGCCGGTAGTAATGATTGGGGAGAAGGGACAATACATGATAAATGAAGTGCCGCCCCGCAAGCCCAAAAATGTAGTAGCAGAAAAACCTGTAAAGAGACCACCGATGCAGCACAAAACAAGAAATGTGGGTGTGCTGGCAGATGCCGTTCATCAATGGCCACAATACCCCGGCGGTGGCGATGCCTTTTTGAAATACCTTGAAGCATTAGGGAAAGAGTTGGTAGTTTATTTACCCAAAGGAGTGAAGAAAGCTTATGTGCAAGTAGAGTTTATAGTGGATAAAGATGGAGTGCCGGTTAACTTTAAAGTATTGAAAAGCGTAAAAGATAGCGAAGAACTTAATGACGAACTGATAATCCGCATGGAAAAAATGGGTACCTGGAAACCTGCTCTTCTCAATGATAAACCAGTGGCCAAGAAAATGGTGCAGACGGTAACTGTTGAAGTTGCAGAAAAATAATTCTACTGAAGCAAAAGTTGTATCGTTTCTGGTGTTTGCTGTCGTAGCAAAATCGTTTTCCCGTCTGTTAATTTTTCAAACACTTCTTTTGTATAGTGTCGTACTGTTAGCAGTGATAATTCTTTTATTACCTGCACATCTAAAAATATAGATGCTTCTGACGCCAGCTTTTCAATCTTCTCTGCTCTGTCATCCAGCACACAAACAAAACTGATAGCTCCGTTCTGTGTAAGGGTTGGTTTGATATTTAATTTTTCAAACAGGTTGTAGAGATGTCCCACATGTTGTTCGCCAATAAATGAAAAATCTCTTGAACTCATTTTCAGCATCACCTGTTTTTCTTTCAAAACAATAATCGGTGGAAGATGATGAACCGGTTTATTATGAATAACTGTTCCTGGCAATGAAGCGTCGAGAAAACATTTTACATATAGTGGAATGCCTTTGTTTTGTAATGGCTTTATTGTTTTAGGGTGAATGACTTGTGCACCGTAATAAGCCATTTCAATTACTTCATTATAATTCAACTCAGGAATGGAAACCGCATCAGAAAATTGTTTGGGGTCAGCATTCATCACACTTTCCACATCTTTCCAGATAGTCTGGCTGTCTGCATCCAGCATATTAGCAAAAACAGCCGCGGTGTAGTCGCTTCCTTCTCTGCCAAGTGTAGTGCTTTCATTTTCATCAGTAGCACCAATAAAACCTTGTGTCAGAATAATATTAGTTTCATTAAATAATGGAACTACGGTACTCAAAACTTTTGATTTGGTGAATTCCCAATCAATGGTCGCATCTCTGAAATCATCATCCGTACGAAAAATATCTCTTACATCTAACCATTTGTTGTTAACGCCAATTTCATTCAGGTAAGCACTTATAATAGCAGTAGAAAATAATTCACCAGCACAAACTACTTGGTCGTAATAATAATCGTATTCCCGTACCGGCTTATCATGCAGCAG
>JANORJ010000008.1:0-7602 GCA_031415255.1 Chitinophagaceae bacterium
CCTTTTTGCCCTGCCTCTTGGTTTTTATCCTGCCAGGTACTGTCTGCTTCAATGGCCATTCTTTGTGATGTATTGAAAGCAATACCCCAGGGTGACAGAACTGCATTCGTAGCAATCGGAACAATATGTTCAAACAATTCAGGCTCTTCAATGGCCCATTCTAATAATTGCATGCCACCCGTACTTCCCCCAAGCCCGATAAATACTTTCCTGATTCCAAGATGTTCTTTCAAGTGTTGGAATGATTTTACAATGTCCCTGATAGAAAAAACAGGAAACTCATCGTAGTAAGGTTTATTAGTTATTTGATTTTTACTTAATGGCGAAATGCTTCCATAAGGACTTCCCGGTTTATTTACACAAATGATGAAATGCCTAGCTGGGTCAAAATATTTTCCTTCACCAACCAATCCGGGCCACCATTCAACTGGGTTACTATTCGCCGTTAATGCATGAAATATCCACACCACATTATTTTTTGCAGCATTCAGTTTACCATGAGTGGTATAAGCCAGGTGAAAACCAGGAAGGGTTTCACCTGACTCTAGTGTGAATGAATTATTATAGTTAAATACGGTTGTCATGATTATCCAACTAATTCTTTTGCAAAAACATTTTGAAAGGCCTGCTCAAAATCTGCTTTAATGTCGTCAATATGTTCAATACCTACACTGATGCGAACCTGATTGGGTTGTACACCGGAGGCTTGTTGCTCTTCTGCACTCAATTGTTCATGTGTAGTAGAAGCAGGATGAATCGCTAATGATTTTGCATCACCCACATTGGCCAAGTGACTAACCAATTTCAATGAATCAATAAACTTGCTGGCATTTTCTTTTGTTCCTTTTACACCAAAATTGAGAACACCACCAAAACCCTTTGTCAGATATTTTTTTGCCAGTTCATTATACGGACTGCTTTTTAATCCGGGATATTGTACAAACTCAACAGACGGATGTTGTTCCAGCCATTGAGCCAATGCCAATGCATTCTCTACATGGCGTTGTACCCGCAGACTTAATGTTTCTATTCCCTGTAACAATAAGAATGAATTGAATGGACTTTGCGAAGCACCAAAATCCCGAAGTCCTTCCACTCTTGCACGGATGGCAAAAGCAATATTTGGTAAACCAAGAGGATTGCCTTCGCCAAATATGTCCCAGAATTTTAGACCATGATAACCTTCACTTGGTTCGGTGAATGCAGGAAATTTTCCGTTACCCCAGTTATAATTACCGCCGTCAACAATAACACCGCCAATAGTAGTGCCATGACCGCCAATCCACTTGGTGGCAGATTCTACTACTACATTGGCACCATGTTCTAACGGTTTGAATAAATAACCGCCGGCACCGAATGTATTATCAACAATTAATGGCAAATCATATTCTTTAGCAAGAGCTGCAAATTTTTCGAAGTCAGGAATGTTTAATCTTGGATTACCAATTGTTTCAAGATAAAATGCTTTGGTGTTTTTATCAATATGCTTTACAAAACTTTCTGCATCATCACCATCAGCAAAACGAACTTCAATACCGAGGCGTTTGAAGGCAACTTTAAATTGATTGTAAGTGCCGCCATATAAATAAGTGGTAGTAATAAAATTATCACCTGCCTGTAAAATATTATTTAATGCAAGAAACTGTGCTGCTTGTCCGGAGCCTGTTGCCAATGCTGCCACGCCACCTTCCAATGCAGCAATACGTTGCTCAAATACATCGGTGGTGGGATTCATGATACGGGTATAGATGTTGCCAAATTCTTTCAACCCAAATAAATTGGCAGCATGTGCTGCATTATTAAAGGCGTAAGAAGTAGTTTGGTAAATAGGTACTGCTCTTGATTTGGTAGTAGGGTCAATTTGTTGACCGGCATGCAGCTGCAAGGTTTCGAAGTGGAGATTGTTACTCATAAAAAAAGTTTTTTAATTTAATAATTCAGTTTAATAAAAAGGGGCAATCAATAAATTAGGGCGGTTAACCCATTGCGGGGATAGAATAATAAGTATGCCTTACGGCATACAACACAGACAATAAGTGCACATGGGTGTGCAAGTAGTATCAAATTGATATGTTGTGCTGTGTGTCATAATTTTTACTCTACAAAAGTAATAGACTTTGCTTAAGATTACCAAATATTATTTGTTAAGAAACTGTAAGTAATTATCAGAAAGGATAGAAATAAAAAAGCTCACCCGGTAAATCAGATGAGCTTTTAATATGTTGTTGAAGATATTGCTGAAGCTTTGAATCTGACTTATCTTTCTCCCGTTTTAAACGAGAGGTGGAATTGGCACCTTTTTCCCACCTTTGGTGGGACTGGTTGTCAAGGCTTCATCGGGCCATTACCCTCTGCCTTTCTTGATAAGTATGTTTAAAGAACTCAAACAAAGATATAGAGCAGAATTCCTTATTTCAATTAATTGTATAAAATTTTTCCAAACAGGTGTTTGGGAAGGCGATGAAACTCAATCTGGTTAAGCCTTTCAGTAAGTATAATTTTTTTCTAACCACTCCTTTTGGGATGGGGCAGAAGCGTCAATCAATACCATTTTCTCAATTCTTTCCTGTGTATTTCGGATGGCTTCACTTATCATTCTGTGTTGAATAATCTCACTTCCTATTATTCCCATCCGATTAAAAGCTTTTATTATTTTGCCAGCCCCTGTTAATTTAATAAGCGGTTCATTGAGGCAGGAAAAAATTGTCAATACTTTTATTCTCAATTTTTTATAAAAATATTCCTCTGAACTCCGCAAAGGGTAGTGTTCTGCAAAAACTGGTTTTTTCCCATCTAATTGCTTGGTGCCCGCCTCCTTTATATTCAACAAGGCAACAGGCTCAATTGTCTGGCCGGCAAAAAATGATTTTGCTTGACGCAAACTATCTTCAAACCAGAAAACAAAAGCAGTGTTTCTGTCACTGTTCCACTGCGCCAACATAGCTTGAAGTTTAGCTGGTTCTGAAACAGCAATCTTGTCAATAACTTTTATGATTGGTTCTTTCTTTTCAAAGAGGTTATGCATATCATTTTATTTAGGATAAAAATTATGATAGAGAAGCCCCGAAGCAACCGAGGCTTCTCTGTTACTGCTATGTCCACCCCATGTTAATGCTTTTATTTTGCTACTATTTCGGTTACTACTTTAGTACCAGTATATATCCAGGCTTTTGGCGTTACTGTTTTCTTTGACTTCGTAGTTTTCTTAGTAGTAGCCGGTGCTGTTATAGCTTCCTGATAAGCGGCAGCAAATACCTGTGCCGGGTCTGCTGTATTATATAATTTACCAATGCAAATACTTAATGTATTTGTTTCTTTATCAAAAATCAATGTTCCTTCCGCAACTTCTTTTCCATCTTCTAATTTTTGTGCAGGAATTTTATATGTTGCCGGAGATTTTCTCAGCATTGCTTTCACTCTGCCTTGTGGCAAACCATCAATCCATACTATTCCTTTATTCGTTTCGTCTAACATAATGGTTACTGAAGCAGCATCGGCATTCGTTGCGGATTCATATTTTCCGATCGCCGGAAAAATATCAGCATTGGTTAATGCAGGTTTTGTGGTGACATACTTTCCTGCATAGAGGGAAGTGATAGAGTCAACTGTAGGATTTTTTTTAGGTTCCCAGGTTTGCTGGGCATTTGCAGATACCGTGAGTAAGCTCATAGCAATTACACCCACTATTCCAATGGTCTTTTTCATAAGTAAATATTTTAAATGATTTAATTGTTACCGGATGCAATACTTCAAAATACTGTGCCAGAGTAATTTTTTGTGGATAACTTGAAAAATTTCTGTTTCAAAGTAAGAAAAACAGAACAACAATTTCATTTATCGTTTGTTTATACGCATCAGGCCACTTGCAAATTTTTTCTAAATTGAAGGAATACTGGCAGTGGCCAGATGCATTGAATCAGTAACTTCGTTCACCATCGTATGGCAAAGAAAAACAGCAACGGCAGAGATATTCCAGTTCAGCATAACGAATCAATAGAAGTATTCGGCGCAAGGGTGCATAACCTTAAGAATATTGATATTTCTATTCCTAAAAATCAGTTGGTAGTAATTACCGGCATTAGTGGCAGTGGTAAATCCTCATTAGCCTTTGATACAATTTATGCGGAGGGTCAACGACGGTATATGGAAACCTTTGGTGCTTATGCCCGCCAGTTTATAGGTGATATGGAAAGGCCGGATGTAGATAAAATTACCGGGCTTTCACCTGTTATTTCTATTGAACAAAAAACGACTAATAAAAATCCTCGTTCTACGGTTGGTACCGTTACAGAGATATATGATTTTCTCCGTTTATTATTTGCCAGAATTGGCGAAGCATATTCTTACAATACTGGTAAGAGGATGGTGAAATGGAGTGAAGAAGAAATCGTTGAAAATATTTTTACAAAATATAAAGGGAAAAAAATTGCTTTGCTTGCTCCCCTCATTCGTGGCCGCAAAGGTCATTATCGGGAGTTGTTTGAAGATGTAAGAAAAAAAGGTTTTTTAAAAGTGAGGATAGATGGTGAAGTAAAAGATATTACACCAAAGATGCAGGTGGATAGGTATGTGATTCATGATATTGAGTTAGTAGTGGATAGGCTACAGGTAACAGATGATTTAAAAGCAAGGCTCAGCCAGAGTGTGCAACAGACAATGAAGATTGGAAAAGATTTAATGTTTGTAGCCCCCCCGCCTCCCGAAGGGGGGATCAAGAAAGCCTCTGATAATAAAAAAGATTCTTTACTCTTTGATGAATCTAACATCTCCTCATCGGGGGGCGGTGTGGCTATGTATTCAAAATTACTAATGTGCGAAGACACCAGCATTAGTTATGAAGAACCTTCGCCCAATGCGTTTTCTTTTAATTCTCCGTACGGTGCTTGTCCGGTTTGTAAAGGACTGGGAAATGTTTACACGATAGATATGGACGAGGTGATTACTGATAGCTCAAAAAGTGTAAAAGAAGGGGGGATTGCACCATTGGGGGAAGAAAGAAATGCCAGTGTGTTTCAACAGGTGGCAGCGTTTGCTAAGCAGTATAAAATAAAATTAGATAAACCAGTAAAAGAACTTCCCAAGGCACAATTGGATTTATTATTATTTGGTGATAAAAATATTAACCCATCATTGGAAGTAGATGTAAATGATGAAACAGTGCCGCAGGAATATACCGGAAGCTATGAAGGAATTATTCCGATGCTAAAAAGATGGTTCTCCTCTTCTAACAGTACCGAAGCATTGCGGGAATGGGTACAGCAATTTATGACACTGCAAAGTTGTACTTCTTGTAACGGTGCAAGACTGAAAAAAGAAAGCCTTTGGTTTAAAGTAAATGGAAGAAGTATTGCAGACCTGAGCAATATGAACCTTGATAATCTGGCTGCTTGGTTTGATGGTATTGAACTAATGCTGGATAATAAACAACAGACCATTGCAAAAGATGTGTTGAAAGAAATAAGGGAACGTTTACAGTTTTTGTTGGATGAGGGTTTAACGAATCTTACTATATACCGTCCATCTAAATCATTAAGCGGCGGCGAATCGCAGCGGATACGGCTGGCTACGCAAATCGGTTCGCAGTTACAGGGTATAACTTACATTTTGGATGAACCATCTATTGGTTTGCATCAACGGGATAATCACCGGTTGATTGAATCATTAAAAAACCTACGGGATATTGGTAACAGTGTGATAGTGGTGGAACATGATAAAGACATTATGCTGGCGGCTGACCATTTAATTGATATTGGTCCGAAGGCTGGCTTTCATGGTGGCAGAATAGTGGCAGAAGGTGACCCTAAACAATTATTGAAATTAGATACACTCACTTCAGGTTACCTGAATGGGCATCACAAAATTGCTACACCAAAAGAAAGAAGAAAAGGCAACGGAAAATTTTTGGAACTGAAAGGTGCTAAGGGAAATAATCTGCAAAATGTAGAAGCAAAATTTCCGCTGGGGGAATTTATCTGTGTGACAGGAGTAAGCGGTAGCGGTAAGTCAACATTTATTAATGAAACATTGTATCCCATTCTTTCCAAGCATGCTTACAATTCCAAAATGATACCACTGGAATATAAATCGGTAAAAGGATTGGAGCATATTGATAAAGTAATTGAAATAGACCAATCGCCGATAGGCAGAACGCCGAGAAGTAACCCGGCCACTTACTGCGGATTTTTTACAGAGATAAGAACTTTGTTTGCTTCTATACCCGAAGCAAAAATTCGTGGATATACAGCAGGTCGTTTTTCTTTTAATGTAAAAAGTGGCCGCTGCGAAGTATGTGAAGGCGGTGGTATGCGGGTGATTGAAATGAATTTTCTTCCCGATGTATATGTGCATTGCGAAAAATGTAATGGCAAAAGATATAACAGAGAAACATTGGAAATTCGTTACAAAGGAAAGTCTATTTCGGATGTGCTGGAGATGACGGTGGAAGAAGCAGTGGAATTTTTTCAAAATGTTCCTTATATCTACCGAAAAATAAAAGTGCTGGAAGAAGTGGGGCTGGGTTATATCACTCTGGGCCAATCGGCAGTAACACTGAGTGGGGGAGAGGCACAACGGGTAAAGCTCTCCACCGAACTTTCTAAAAGAGATACAGGTAAAACGTTTTACATTTTAGATGAGCCAACTACAGGGTTGCATTTTGAAGATATTCAGCACCTGCTGGTTGTATTGAATAAATTGGTGGACAGGGGCAATACTGTTTTGGTGATAGAACATAATATGGATGTAATAAAAGTGGCCGACCATATTATTGACCTGGGTCCGGAAGGAGGTGATGGCGGTGGCAGGATTTTATTTGAAGGAACACCGGAGGAAATGATAAAGAATAAAGAAAGTTATACGGCGCAGTTTTTAAAAACAGAACTTGTTTGATATTCTCCGTCTGAAAGTTTCGATTTTTTACTTGCAAAATGGAAATAGGTAATAGCTTAAATAATTACCAACTAAGCGTACAACAAAAAACCCCTCATAAATGAAGGGTTTTAATTTTATCAAACTATTTTTTATCCTACTTTATCATCAATACTCTTTGGAACTTTTACAATCCCCAGCGTCAATAAAAGTCCAATTGCACCAGCAGCAAGACCTAAGAAAAGACCCAAGCCTGGAGATACTTTTACAAGCCCACCATATTTTCCACCACCCATTGTAAAAATCCTGATTAGATAAATTGCAGCGCCACCAGCAATGGCTCCGAAACCACCTAACACCAATTTTTTACCCATGTCGTCAAAGGTCAATGCTTTGTTGCCCATAAAACAGGCAGCGGCAACCAGGCCAATACCAATTAAAACAACTAGACCCCAGCCGCCAAATCCATTCTTAGATGCTCCGCCAAAGCCACCTGCAGATACTGACACCCAGGGAAGAAGTAAAGATATTAATGCTACTGCAGCAAGAATTAAAGCATACAGTTTTGATTTGTGAAAGCCTAATTTTTCCATAATAAGTTTGGTTGATTTGGTTTTACCTACTCGTATGGCTTTTCGGTATTCGCCCCTGGTTTGTGGGTTCAGGTCTCCCTCGTTTTTTAATTATAAAACTAATATAGGTACTTTTTGTAAAAACAAAACAGGCCGGGCATAT
>JANORJ010000009.1:0-7268 GCA_031415255.1 Chitinophagaceae bacterium
GTTGTAAAAATTTATACTTTGTCTTTATTATCATCCCACCATTTCTTTTCTATTCTGTAAGAACCGAATAGACCAAGACCACCGCCGATAGCTATGAGGGCAAAGTAAATTGGTACATTTTTATCACCATGATGGCCAAACTGGTTCAGCGGCTCTTGTGGTAGCATATAATTATCAAGTAAATAGGCTACAAACAAACCGGCCCCGGCACCTATCAACAACAAAGCCCATTTCAGGTTTTTATACGGAGCAGGCCGGTTGGCAAACTCTTTAGGGTTCATTCCTTTTTCAATCATCGCCAGGTTCTGACGGGTTCTCAAATAATAAATACCAAATACCATGGCAAATCCGCCGGCAAACATGGTTACGGGTACTAATACTTCTGCTCCACTCATAATTGTAAATTTTATAATTAGTAATTTTTGTTTTTCTGTTCTTCTATGACTACCCGTCTTTTAACCAGGTTACAGTCATAAAGAACTTTTCTTTGTGCAACCAGAGCTTCAGCAAAGATGCATCGGAACTGGTTTACAAGTAATATGACTACACCTGGCCAAACGAGGTTACAGGTGTTCTAATTTTTCCCTAAACGGATTCACGGTTGAGGACAAAATAAACGTAACTTGTATTGTAACCTAACTGATTATCATGTAGTCTTACTACAAGAATGCCAACCGGACTGAATGATAATGAAATCATTAGCAAAGTGCTAAGTGGTGACTACCAGGCTTATGCCGGGTTGGTGAACCGTTATCAAAACTATGTTTTTACCCTTACCCTGCGGATTGTAAAAAACAGGGAAGATGCAGAAGAAGTGGCGCAGGATGTTTTTATAAAGGCGTATAAGTATTTAGCCGATTTTAAAGGAGCTTCAAAATTTACCACCTGGCTTTATACGATTGTAAACAACACCAGCATCAGTTTTTTGAGAAAAAAGAAATTAGACATTCATTCGTTAGATAATGAGAATGTATTTGAAATGGCTAACAATCAAGATTCGGGGATGAGGGCAAATATGGTGGAACAAAAATCGAAATTAGCAATGGTGAATGATGCGATTGGCTTATTAAACCCTGACGATGCAAAAATTATCACCCTGTTTTATAAAGCAGAACAATCGCTGGAAGAAACGGCACAGGTATTGGGAATAGAAGTAAATGCAGCAAAAGTGAGGTTATTCAGGGCGAGAACAAGATTGAAAGAAAAAATGGAAACCTATTATGCCGAAGAAGTAAGAAATTTATAACCCTGTCCCTATCCGTCGGTAACCCAGGCGGAACTTAGGTTTGATGATAATAAAAAGAATTTAAAATCTTGAATTTAAAAGGAGGTGTGATATGAAAGAAAACTATGCAAACTCCCCTTCAGGGGCTGGGGGTATCGAGGAACGTCTCTGGAATTTCATTGATGGAACTATTTCCGTGGATGAAAAAACATTGATTGAGCAATTGCTGCAAAGCAATACTGAATGGAAAGAAAAATACGATGAGTTATTGCAGATAAATCAATTATTGCATTCATCGGAACTGGAAGCTCCATCGTTGCGGTTTAGCAAAAATGTGATGGAAGAAATTTCAAAACTTCATATTGCTCCGGCTACTAAATCATATATAAATAAGAAAATTATCTGGGGTATCGGGTTTTTCTTTATCGCTATGCTTGTTGGATTTCTTATCTATGGTTTTGCGCAGATGGGTTTTACAGGCGGCGAAGAAACTACCTTATCAAAGGATATAAGTAAAGTTGATTTTAGTAAATTCTTCAGTAATACCTGGGTAAATGCTTTTATGATGATTAATGTGGTGATTGGACTGATACTATTGGATAATTATTTCAGCAGTAAAAGAAAAGAATTCAGAAAACAATTGTAAAATAAACAAAGAAGCTTAATGATTAATTATCATTGAGTCCGGTACGCCTCTTCTGGTTTCAGAAGAGGCTTTTATTTTCCATAAACCGACACTCCCACCTAAAATCTTACCTTTGCACTCAAGAAAATTTCATTATGGATATTAAGAACAACATATTAGAAACTATCGGGAATACCCCGCTTATAAGACTGAATAAAATTACTAAAGACCTGCCTTGTACTGTATTAGCAAAAGTTGATTATTTCAACCCCGGTAATTCTATCAAAGACAGGATGGCATTAAAAATGGTGGAGATTGCCGAAAAGGAAGGCAAACTAAAACCCGGTGGCACTATCATCGAAGGAACAAGTGGTAATACCGGTATGGGATTAGCTCTCGCCGCTATTGTAAAGGGCTACAAATGTATTTTCGTTACCACAGAAAAACAATCCAAAGAAAAGGCTGACATTTTGAAAGCTGTTGGCGCAGAAGTAATCGTTTGTCCTACCAATGTGTTACCTGAAGATCCAAAAAGTTATTATAGTGTAGCGGCAAGACTGGCAAAGGAAGTACCCAACTCCTACCACATGAACCAGTATGACAACCTGGCTAACCGGTTGGCACATTATGAAACAACCGGCCCTGAAATCTGGAAACAAACAGATGGAAAGATTACTCATCTTGTTTGCACAGCAGGTACAGGTGGTACCATCACCGGTGCAGCTATGTACCTTAAAGAAAAAAATCCGAACATACAAATTTGGGCCATTGATGTGTATGGTTCATTGCTCACTAAATTTTTCCGCACTGGTGAAATTGATATGAACGAAGTGCATCCTTACATCAGCGAAGGTTTTGGTGAAGATTTTGTGCCAAAGAATTATGACATGAGTGTAATTGATTATTTTGAACAGGTGACAGATAAAGATGGCGCCGTGATGGCTAGAAAATTGGCCAAGGAAGAAGGATTGTTTTGCGGGTATAGTGCAGGCAGTTGCATACAAGGGTTAATGCAATTAGCCGCAGGCTCCGTTGGGATAGACAAATTAAAAAAAGATGATTTAGTAGTTTGTATTTTTCATGATCATGGCAGCCGTTATGTTGGTAAAATATATAACGACCGGTGGATGATCGAAAGAGGTTTCCTTGACGTAAAAACATTTCGTGATGTGGTAAGTGCAAGAGGCGCTAAGCGATTAATTACAGTTGAAGCATCGCAAACAGTTTTAGAAGCTGTAGAACTGATGAAGAAGTATGACATAGAACAAATACCGGTGATGAATGGCAGTGGTTCTCTTGGTGCTATCAGCGAAAGTGGTTTGTTCCAAAAAATATTTGACAATCCGGAGATAAAAAACTCAACTGTACAGGAAGTACTCGAACCATCCTTTCCGGTAGTAGCTTTTGATACACCTGTAGAAAAACTTAGCCACCTCATCAATAGAGAAAATGGAGCAGTGATGGCAAAAGATGAGGCCGGTAATTACCATATCGTTACCAAGTACGATGTGATACAGGCACTTGGCAATTAGCACACAATAAGTTGTTTAGCCGTTTGAAAGCAAGTGTGTAACGTTTGCGGAGCTATTTTATCGTAAAAATACGAGGGCACAATGTGCATTACCGCAACAAACGGATGGCGGCTTTACGATGAAATATGTAAATACCGTCGTAAAAAAATGTAGTTATTTTGCTCTATAATGTTAACGAACTGCTTATTATTTTTGTCTTCTAATCATCCAATACCTAAGAAAGAAACCGAAACCAAATCCTAAGAAAGACCAAAAGCCAAATCCTGAGAAAAACCAGATGAAATCCTAAATCCAAAAGAAAAACCAAGTTAAAGTCCAAGTCCATTCGAAAAACCGTCCAAGTCCAAAGAAATCCTTGAAAACCGACCTAGAATCACCGTGTCCAAATCCATGAAAGAAACTAAATGTCCGGAACCCTCCTGCTAAACCAAAATTTAGCAGGAGGCGCGGTGAACTTCTCCACTACCCTCTACAATTATTCAAACTTTTTTACAGATTACCTGATTTGCAGTCCAAAGTACTCCTATGTACCTTCGGAGCAAATTTCTGCATGCCTGTATTTATTGATCAAATAGGAAGAGGTATCGTTCTCAATTCATTTCCACAGCGAATTATTTCCCTTGTTCCTTCTCAAACAGAATTGCTGTTTGATTTAGGATTAACAAAAGAAGTCGTTGGCATCACTAAATTTTGTATTCATCCCAAAGAGTGGTTTGTCAGCAAAACAATAGTAGGCGGCACTAAGCAAATTAAAACAGATGTCATCCATCAACTGCAGCCCGACCTCATCATTGCCAATAAAGAAGAAAATGTAAAAGAACAGATAGAAGAATTGGCAAAACACTATCCTGTTTGGATTAGCGATGTCAATAACTTAGCAGATGCGTATCAAATGATTGAGCAAATCGGTTTGATTACTGGCAAGCAACTACCAGCCAATGAAATAATTTTTACTATTAAAAAGAATTTTACCCAACTGCTGCCGCCCGATACAGGCCAACTTACTGCGTATTTCATTTGGCAAAACCCTTACATGACCATTGGCGGTGATACCTTTATTCATTCTATGCTGGAAGCCGCAGGGTATAACAATATTTATGCTGATAAAATAAGATACCCGAAAATAACAATTGATGATCTGAAAATTGCTAACATCCAACTGTTATTTCTATCCTCCGAACCCTACCCTTTTCAACAAAAACATATTGATGAATTACAAAACCAATTACCTTACACCAAAATTTTATTAGTCGATGGAGAAATGTTCAGTTGGTATGGTAGTCGTTTGTTGCATGCACCGGCCTATTTCGCTAAACTGCAAAGCCAAATAAAATAATCCGAACTTAGCCACCTATTCACCACAATGAGTTTTACCGAAAATAAAAACGACCTTGAAACAAAAGAAGGCGATAAACCATCCCGGAAAAAAAAGATGTACCCGGTAAATGCTGCGCTGCGTCATTATCTAAAACTGCATGGCCGTGAAGTAAAATTGCCCGTTACTTATCAGAACCTGCTAAACTATACCTGGTCAACCGCTATCGTAGATAAGAATGGCAAAGACACTCTTTGGGAAAAATTATCGTACGACAGCCGTGACTGGGATTATATCCGGGAAGGATTAGTAAAAATATATGCCATTTTAAAAACCGAAGGTGATTTTAGTTTTATCAGCCACCTGGATGTTGCAAGGGTTGACTATTGCACTTTTGGTAACTCCCACCCTTTTCGCATACGAATTGTCAATAAATTTAACGACAATTACGATCACTACTATATTAAAATAGCCGACGCATCAAGAGTGTATGGATTGGAACTGGAGCATATCCTTTCGCCCAATCGCATTACTTTTTTTACCTTCGACAATACATTGGTCGAAGAACATATTCCCGGTATCCCCGGCGATGTATTCATTCAGCAGATGATGAATGCACCCGAAACAAATAAGATACGGCTGGCCAAAGAGTTTGTAAAATTTAATGAACGTTGTTTTGTTCGCCTGTTGGGTGATATGCGCAGTTATAATTTTGTAGTGGACATTACACCCGACATTGAAGATTACCAGTACCGCATTCGTTGTATTGATTTCGATCAGCAATCATACGAAGGCAGAAAAAATTTATACCTACCACAATTTTTTAAAGAGAATTATGCCTTTGTAGAACTTTGCCTTTCTCACCTCAATAAAGAATCTATTGATCAATACCAGTTTGAAGAAAGAACTATGATTACTTTTCGCCTCGCTTCTTCCCGATATCGCATAAAGGAGCTGCTAGATATTATGACAAATGATGAAATTTCTACTTCACAAAAAGTAGAGCAGTTAAAAATGGAGTTGGGAGAATATCTTAAAAGTGGTGCATTTAAAAAATGTCATTCTATGGGAGAGGTGGTAAAAACAACCCTGAAACAAACCTTGCAAAAAAACCTGATGCTGGTGCAGAGAAATCTTGGTAAAACAAATGAATAAGTGCTCTAACACCTGTTCGTAACCCTAATTAAATAAATCAGCTATATTAGCGGACTTTTAATGATTGATTGCTTCTTATTTATTTAAAAAACAACTACACACAGAAATGAAAAAGTACAGAGCCGGTGTGCTGTTCGGTGAAGAACTGGAAGCACTTTACAAAGACGCCAAAGACAATCAGTTTGCAATGCCTGCAGTTAACACTATTGGCACTAACACTATTAACGCCACTTTAGAAACTGCAGCAAAAGTTAATTCCCCTGTTATTATACAGTTTTCCAATGGCGGTGCACAGTTCATCGCTGGTAAAGGGATGCCCAACGATCAATTGCAGGGAAATATTTCCGGAGGTATCTCCGGTGCATTGCATATTCACAATGTGGCAAAACATTACGGAGTGCCGGTTGTATTGCACACCGACCATGCTTCCAAAAAATGGTTGCCCTGGATAAGTGGATTGATTGATGCAGGTGAAATTCATTTTAAAGAAAAAGGTCAACCCCTATTCAGTTCCCACATGCTTGATTTAAGCGAAGAACCAATTGAAGAAAATATCCATACTTCTGTTGAATTTTATAAAAGAATGCACCCATTGGGTATGAGTATTGAAATAGAACTCGGTGTTACCGGTGGTGAAGAAGATGGTGTTGATAACAGCGAAGTAGAAAATTCAAAACTTTACACACAGCCGGAAGATGTTGCTTACTCCTATAAAGAGTTAAGCAAAGTTGGTTCACTGTTTACTGTGGCTGCTGCGTTTGGTAATGTGCATGGTGTGTATAAACCCGGTAATGTAGAATTGCGTCCGGAGATATTAAACAATAGCCAGGTTTATATTCAAAAAGAATTAGGTACCGGCCCTAAACCTGTTTACTTTGTTTTTCATGGTGGTAGCGGCTCGCCGCAGCACCAGATAAGAGAAGCGATAGGCTATGGTGCTATTAAAATGAATATTGATACCGACCTGCAATGGGCTTTCTGGGAAGGCATATTGGAAAATTATAAAAAGAACGAGGCTTACTTACAAGGGCAGCTTGGCAACCCCGATGGAGACGACAAGCCCAATAAAAAACACTACGACCCAAGAGTGTGGCTCCGCAAAGGCGAAGAAACATTCAGCAAACGCCTAGAAGTGGCTTTTGAAGATTTGAATTGCATTAATCGCAACGCATAATTTGGGTTAGCAATACCTTACATTAATTATTAAAAGCTGCTTATGCAGCTTTTTTTGTTTAAAATCCAAATAAATCGGAACAGCCAGTTGGTTTTATGGCAGATAATTTACCCGGCAAATACATTGCGTCAGAAGCATTTATCCTTATCTTGCTTCTTAAAATAAATTACTATGCGTCAACTATTATTTACTGTATTTATTGCATTCATCAGTTTTTCCTGCGGCAGCTCTGATAAAAAAGA
>JANORJ010000010.1:0-2259 GCA_031415255.1 Chitinophagaceae bacterium
TTTTGATGAGGCGTTCTAGTAATTCAACCGCATTGCACAATACGCCAATGCTTACGGCTTTGCCTTCGGTTTTATATTTTACGGCTGCGTCAATGGATTTGTTAATGTCAGTATATTTTTCATCCAGGTATTTTGTTTAAATACGTTTGTCAATGCGCCACTCTTCTACTTCGGCGATTAATGCAACGCCTTCGTTCATGGTAATGGCGAGAGGTTGTGCACCGCCCATACCGCCTAATCCTGCGGTAATGTTTAATGTACCTTTTAATGTACCACCGAAATGCTTGTCGGCAATGGCAGCGTAGGTTTCATAAGTGCCTTGTACTATTCCCTGGCTGCCGATATATATCCAACTGCCGGCGGTCATCTGGCCATACATCATCAGGCCTTTTTTTTCCAGTTCGTCAAAGTGTTTCCAGTTGGCCCAGTTAGGTACCAGTTGGCTATTGCTGATTAATACTCTTGGCGCATCCTTATGTGTTCTTAAAATGCCTACCGGTTTGCCGGATTGGATAAGGAGTGATTCATCGTTCTCTAATATTTTAAGTGCAGCGATGATATTATCAAGGGCTTCAAAATTGCGGGCTGCTTTGCCACGGCCTCCATATACAATAAGGTCGTCGGGACGTTCGGCTACTTCGGGGTCAAGATTGTTGAGCAACATTCGTAAGGCAGCTTCTTGTATCCAGCCTTTGCAGGAAAGAGTTGAGCCGGTTGGCGTTTTATATTTGATGGGATCGTAGAGGCGTTGGGTCTGTATCATTCTATACTACTTTTATTTTTTCGGAGTCTCTGTCATTCCGACGAAGGAGGAATCTCAGAGATTATAATATGATGGCAACTAAAATCTCGTTGGAATTTCCTTTGGTGGCCAGCCACCACAAAATTCAGGATTCAGGAAAGTCCAATCAGGATTTACTGTTTTTATTAAATCAAGTTTTTTTTGTCGTCTCCATCCTTTTATTTCTTTTTCTCTGGCGATTGCATCATTGATATATTTAAATTCTTCGGAGTAAATTAAATTATAGCAATAATATTTACCAGCAAATGTTTCTGGCTTTCCCCTGTTTGCCCAATGCTCTATTAATCGTTGGGAAAGGTCGTTAGTAACACCCGTATAGAGTACATTTCTTTCCGGGTTGGTAACAATATAAATATAGTATTGATGTTTTTTGTTCATTACTGATATTCTGACCTTATTATTTTTTTTAGTCTTTGAGATGCCTCCACAGCCTGTGCTGAGGAACGAAGTATCGGCAGGACAAAGACCCCGTTATCGGAAGATTCCTTCTTTATCCGCGACGACAAGATGCCTTGACCCAAAAAAATCACTGCAATTATTTAAACCCTTCGAAATTTTCATTCAGCAATATTCCTTTACCAACCGCAAACTCATTCACCTTCTCCACAAAAGAAAAATCTTTAATGATGTTCGTTATCTTATTAATATCATCTGCAAATATCCTGTCTTCTTCAGCAAAGCCAACGAACTCCCGAACATAGTCATGTGCAAATTCTAATATCCCGCTGCTCTTATGCGGCATTCTAAATTCAATGGCCTGGCAGGCAGATAATAATTCAATGGCCATGATGTATTCTAAATTATCCAACACTCTGTTCAGTTTTCTGCCACTGATGCTACCCATGCTTACATGGTCTTCTTGCCCAAGTGATGTAGGAATACTATCGGCACTGGCAGGGAAACACAATGTTTTATTTTCTGTTACTAAGGCAGCAGTTGTGTACTGCGGAATCATAAAACCACTGTTGAGGCCAACATCTTTCATTAGCAACATGGGCAATCCCCATTTACCTTCCAATAATAAATAACAACGGCGGTCGCTGATGTTACCAATTTCTGCAGCAGCAAAACAACAATAGTCTAATGGCAATGCCAACGGCTGACCATGAAAATTGCCGCCACTGATTGTATCATCAGCATTAAAAATGATTGGATTATCAGTAACTGCATTTAATTCTATCTCCGTTAATTCTTTTAAGTGCAGCCAAGCATTTCTGCTGGCACCATGCACCTGTGGCATACAGCGTAATGAATAAGGGTCTTGCACCCGGCCACAATCCACATGACTTTGCATAATGGCCGAATTTTTTAATAACAACCGAAGACGTTGTGCTACTAATTTATTACCGGCAAATGGTCGTAAGTTATGCAGTCGTTCATCAAACGGCGCATTAGTGCCGGTGAGAGATTCTAATGTCATTGCCCCAACAATATCAGCTGCTTCCAAACAATTGTGC
>JANORJ010000011.1:0-1908 GCA_031415255.1 Chitinophagaceae bacterium
CATTTCTGCTAACGGTAGGTATTGCCTTGTCTGTTTTGGAATTGGCGGCAATCTGCCAAATTGAAATACAAAAGTTCCCGTGATAGGTGTCTGCTCATAAATGCTGGTCTTGCCAAAATAGCGGTAATACCCATGTTGCAAGTCAGGCCACGGCGAATTGAAAGTTCTTTGAAATTGAGGGGAAATGTGGATAACTTTAGTAAAATAAAAGTTACTAAATATTTGTTTAGTAACTTTATAATTACTATATTTGTGAAACAAAAGCAAAAAACATGAACACTACAGAAATAAGAAAAAAAGTTGCAGGCTATATGGAAGTTGGTTTTACAATGAAAGAAGCATTTTCTTTTATTAAAGATTCAGCAAGAAAAAGCCGTAAGACTTCTAAAGTAGCTGATGCAATAGCTGCATCACAACAAAGAGCTGGAACCTACGAATATGGATTTTCTGGAAAAGAGTACGGTAACAGAAAATGGGGCAAACAATAATTTTCAATCATAAAAACTACACAAAATGAAAAGTTACGTTATCACAGACAGAAGTACAGAAAGCACAAAGTATTATGCTGGCCTCAATGGCTGGGTAAACTTGCCTGAAAATGCAATTTGGTATGAAACAGAAAAAGAAGCTGCTGAACAAAAAGCAGTATTGAAAGATGAGGCTTTAAAGATTGAAGAAATTGAAACCGCCGAAGCATGAAAGAAATTTTAAAGTATTTATCAGCCAAAAACTTTTTCACCGACTATGCTAAGTCGGTGAAAAACTATAAGCACAAGATGAGAGGCGTTGACGGCAACCAAAAGCCAATTGATTTTACCGATGCTGATAAAAAAGAAATCAAAGCCGCTTTCAAAAAGTTATCCTCTGACCTGCTAAAGCAGTTTTAAACATTTCCCTCAATTTTATTTTAATTCAAGTCACTGCCCGAAAGAGCAGGGTGATAGTGGCTTGCTTGCAACCGTTAGGGCTTGCTGTTGTGGCGGTATTTGAAAAACCAATGTTCGGAACTAAAGTTAAATATTTATTCAAAAGCTAAAATTAAAAACAAATGCAAAATAGTAATTCGTCTGCTGGGACTACTGATGATAGTAGCATACAGCCCATTGTTAATTCATCTGCCGACATAGAAGCAAACCCCATGTTAGCAGAAGTGCCGGAATATGTGATGTGTTCTGCAATTTGGTATGGGGATTTAGAAACGCAAAATCTGTTGCCATTTAATAAAGCAAATGGGATTGTCTTGTGTGGTTGGCGGCATGGAAATATTATTTCACAAATGAAAGCATTAACAGATTTGAGAACAGTTAAAAACGGAATGGCATCTGTTGGTGAATATGAGCAAGGATTTTTAACTAATAAAAACAGATTTGTCAGCCGTGAAGAGGGTGGGCAAATTGCTTTCAAAGCAGGTCAAACGAAGGAATTGAAAACGTATCTCTTTAGCGAAGATGTCTGGTAGGCATTTCTGCTAACAATCTATTATACGCAACAAATGCTTTCAAAATGATACAAAAATGAAAATACAAAAAAACATACGAGTAAGCCAAGAGGTTGCCCAGTGGATGGATGCACACACACTCAGCAATAACAGCCTAGTGTGTTATGCCCTGCATTTGGTACAACAAATAGAAGCCAATGCAACCAAACAAGCACAAGCAACTATGCAAGTGCTGCATATACCAACACCGCAACAACTCACTCAAAAATTACCATTTTAACCATGAGAAGTTTTTTAATAACCTCCACAAAATTTACTGGCGAGGCAAGGCTTGTCTATAACGAAAAACAAACCCTTTGTATGATGGATTGCACCAAAAGCGATATGGACGAAGATACCATAACCGCTTTTAAAAGAGTAGCACCAGCCACCATACACCAGCTACAAAATGGCCGTTGCTTTAGTGCCGA
>JANORJ010000012.1:0-1651 GCA_031415255.1 Chitinophagaceae bacterium
TTGGCAAATTCATGACCGATGGTGTATGGTGGTTTTTCCTGTTCTGGTTACCGGGCTTCCTGAAAGACCAGTATGCCATTACCGGGATGGCAGTCATGGTACCCCTTACTGTGTTATATAGTATGACAATGTTTGGAAGTATCGGCGGTGGTTATTTTCCGGCTTATTTTATTAAAAAAGGATACCAGCCTTATGATGGCCGTATGAGAGCTATGCTGTTGATTGCATTTATTCCATTGGTAGTACTACTGGCACAACCCCTTGGACATATCAGTTACTGGATGCCGGTTATCTTTATTGGTATAGGAGCATCAGCACACCAGGCATGGAGTGCAAATATCTTTACTACTGTATCAGATATGTTTCCTAAAAAAGCCGTGGGCTCTGTAGTAGGCATCGGTGGCATGGCCGGTGGCATTGGTGGTGTTATCGTTACCAAAGTTGGCGGTGCATTGTTTGACCATTATAAAGCATTAGGGCATATTGAAACGGGATACACCATCATGTTTGCTTTTTGTGCCGTTGCATATTTAATTGCATGGAGTGTAATGAAAGCCCTGGTGCCGAAATATAAACCGATTACTGATTTATAAATAGCACTTACTACCCTTTCGAATATTTTAAACTCCCCGCTTTTAGTGGGGAGTTTTTACTTTTAGTAACTTAGAACAACTAAACTTAAACAGCTAATGGCCAAAGCAATCAAACTCTCCGACAAAGAACAAGTAACCCAGCACATTAAAAAGCTGGAGCCAGCAATCAGCAAAACGATTGAAGCCATCCGTAAAATAATTTTGAGCACTGATGCAGCAATCAGCGAACAAATAAAATGGAACAATCCCAGTTTTTATTACAATGGTGAAATGAAACCCTTTGACCCGAAAGAATATAAACGGGACCTTATAGTTATGAACCTGCACAAAAACCGGATAATGCTGGTGTTTCCCAGCGGTGCAACAATAAAAGATACTTCAGGATTTCTCACCGGCGATTATAAAGACGGTAGGCGACTTGCCATCTTTACCGATATGAAAGATGTGAAAGCCAAAGAAAAGACATTGCAGAAAGTAATAAAGGACTGGCTGAAATTAGTTGATAAATAAACAGTGCCTGAGAAAACTAACTCGAACCATTATGTAGGAAATTATACGGATTGGTTTACCAGTCAAATAGCAAACAATAAACATGGCGAAGACATATAACCAAAATGTCATTGACGCAACTACAATGAACATGGCGAAGAGCAACTACCTGAAAATCAATAGCTATTTTTTTTGAACAAGTATTTGAGTGTCGTATATTTATGTGTTAGCGGCAACTCTATTCGACACAGCATATGAAAAAAAACATACTTTATTTTTTTGCACTATTCCTTTTTAGCCTTCATTCCTATGGACAAAGTCCAACTGGAAATGTAATCTATATCATAGACTCCATTCCTGTTATTGACGACCCAGAATATGGTAATGAAATAAATAATGAAGACATAGCCGAAGTCAATGTTATAAAAAACAAAGACACACTTAGACTTTTAGGATATGACAAATTTGACGGAGCTATTTACATCTTCACAAAAGAATACCGCAATAGACCAGAAGACCTAAAACAAATTCCATCCTCAAAACAAATGGTAAAGAAAAGTGGCGTTTGG
>JANORJ010000013.1:0-2632 GCA_031415255.1 Chitinophagaceae bacterium
ATTGGGAGCGGTAACAGAGGTCAACTGCTTTGTCTAATTGCTGGTGGGCTTTTACCAAAACAGGTGGCATGGTATTGGGGTCGTATAAATCGGCTAAAGAGGCCCCCCTGCCTCCGCCGGTTGGCGGATTCTTGGAATCATTAATATTTGTAGTTTCTTTCATTTCTTCTTTAATTCTATTTTATTTCGTCATCTGCATTATGCAGTAACTCCTTCCGGTTGGTAAATTTTCTCTATTATTTTATGTTTATAAGCCTCTTGTATTGTTTTGCTCACAGTATTTTTCCATGCTAACGGAAATTTTGTTTCATCCAAACTTTCAAAATCGATTACTTCAGCAGCAGTGCCACAGAAGAAAGCAGCATCTGCTTTTTTAAATTCTTCGGTTGTAATTTCCTTTTCTTCAACTGGAATTCCTAACTCATTACATATTTCCAACACAGTAGCTCTGGTAATCCCCGGTAAAATATTTCCTAATGACGGCGTAAATAATTTTCCATCTTTTTCATAAAATACATTGGCTCCGGGTCCTTCAGCAACAAAATCATTCATGTCAGAAAGTAATGCTTCATCAAAACCTTTTGCTTTTGCTTCCTGGCTGGCGAGGATAGAATTCACATAATGACCGCTTGCTTTTGCAGTAATCTTAAATCCTTTCGGATTGGGACGCTGAAAAGAGGAAGTCATTACTCGTAATAATTTATCACCGAGAAATGGCTGCATTTCCCAAGCTTGTATAGTTATAAATGATTCCGTATTTTTTACAAAACTCATATTCGCTGGTGCATACACAACAGGGCGGATATAAGCATCTTGTAAATTGTTTTTTTTCAATATTTCGTACGTTGCTGCTATCAATTCATCCCTGTTCCATAGATAGGGCATATTCATAGCGGCAGCGGATTGTTGCAGCCGGTCATAATGCTCAATGGCCTTAAATATTTTCGTTTCGCCGCTCTCAGTTTTGTAAGAACGGACACCTTCAAAAACGGAATAGCCATAGTGTAGCGATTGGCTGTATAAATCCATTTTTGCTTCGGAGGCTTTTACAAAAGCACCGTTCAGCCACAATAAAGTATGTTCATTAAAATAAGTTGCCATTTTATTTTGTTTTAAGCAGTCTTTTTTCGTTACAAAAAAAACCCGCCTCTTTGGAGGCGGGTTGCATATTTTTCAGTTTTTTAATTTAGTATCATGCACCACCTCCATTTGAAGAGAATATAATAATGACTGCCAAGCCGATAATTATCGGCTGAGCAACGTTAATAATCACATTATATATTTTGTTCTTCAACATAAAGGGATGTACTGTAAATATACACCCACCGTTTGAAAAAAAAGTTAAGCAAGCAATTTTTATATAAAAATGGACTAACCACCGTTAGCTCTCAATCAACTCACTCAGATAATCGTAGATTTTCGCAACTCAATATTCTCCCTCTTCACAGAACCAGAAATTTTACCACTTACATAGTCACTTATTAATTCTCCAATGGTAGAAGTGAAATAAAAATTCACCGGGTCAATATCTTTTGTAACAAATGAATATTGCAATGTCCAGTTGACAGCATCTCTTACCAGCTTTGCTTCTTCTTCCATACTGAGAAACTCTAACATCATAGCAGCAGAAAGTATAGAACCAATTGGGTTAGCTATATCTTTTCCGGCAGCCTGTGGGTAAGAGCCATGAATAGGTTCAAACAAAGCAATCTTTTCATTTATTCCAACGGAAGCAGAAGGCAAGAGTCCCAATGAGCCACTTATAACACTGGCTTCATCACTAATGATGTCACCAAACATATTTTCAGTAAGGATAACATCAAACTGTTTCGGGTTGAGGATAATCTGCATGGCAGCATTGTCAACAAACATATAGTCAACTGTTACTTCAGGAAACTGGGGAGCCATTTCCTGCACTACTTTTCTCCAGAGTCTTGATGTTTCCAATACATTGGCCTTATCAACCAATGTCAGTTTTTTTCTCCTGCTTGGTTTTTGTGCAAAATGAAAAGCCAGGCCTGCTATGCGTTCTATTTCTGCTTTTGTGTAAACACAATCATCACTTGCCTGGTTACCATCTTCGCTGATTTCTTTTTTACCAAAGTAAATTCCACCGGTTAGTTCACGGAAGATGATGAAATCAACCCCTTCTATATTCTTACTCTTTAACGGTGATAAATGATGCAAGGAAGCATAAGTGCTTATCGGGCGGATGTTTGCATAAAGTTGTAATGACTTTCGCAGTTTCAATAATCCCTGCTCCGGTCTTACTTTAGCAGTCGGGTCATTATCATATTTAGGGTGACCAATGGCTCCGAATAAAATAGCATCACTTTTTAAACAAACCTCAATTGTTTCATCAGGAAGTGGATTGCCGGTTTTATCAATGGCATCAGCACCCATCAGGCAATAGGTGTAAGTAAATTCATGCCCGAATGATTCTGCAATGGCATTCAACACACGGATGGATTGTTGGGTTACTTCTGGACCGATACCATCACCTTCTATTACTGCAATATGTTTCTTCATTTTTAATTTTCTTTTGTTGAGCTGCGAGTTGTGGGCAAAGAGTTAAGAGAACGAAAAAAGAATAAAACAATAAAAAATCAAAAAATTTATTTTTTGTAATTTT
>JANORJ010000014.1:0-3008 GCA_031415255.1 Chitinophagaceae bacterium
GTCAACTTTAGAAATAAATTTTTTACTATCAAAGTTGAACCATTTGTCTTCGTCACTAAAATCATCCACAATAATAATTTTGTTATACCCTTGCTTATTCAAATAACCAAGCATATAACTACCGATAAAACCTGCTGCACCAGTAAGCAGTATAAAAGAATTTTTATTCATGTACTAATTTTGGCTTTAGAAATTTGCTCCCGAAAGCTTTCGGGATTATTCGCCATAAAAATTAACATCGCTGTTGTTATAAATTGCTCGTTAATTTTTATGACTCATTTCATTATATTGAACTCAATGCAGAGCCGGCTTCTTCTTTTGATAAATAGTTTTCAATTGCGGTATCATATTTTTCTTTCCATTCTTCAATTCCTCCCCATTCCATGCCATCTACTTCCACAGAACCACTTGTTACCACTCCCAATTCTTCAAAGGAATGATTACCCAATGCTTTTTTCAACTCACTAAATTTTTCCGATTTTACTGACACTACTACCCTGCTTTGTTTTTCACCAAACCACTGCGCATCTTTTCTAATGTTATAGTCAGCGGCTACAACATCAAAGCCAAGGCTGCGATGAAAAGCTGATTCGAGTAACGTAACAAACAAACCTCCTTCGCTTACATCATGTGCAGATTCGATAAGATTATTTTTTATTAACTCAGCTACTTTTTGTTGCAGGGTAAATTCTTCTTCCAATTCAAAATGCGGTGCAGGAGAAAATTCTACTCCGCAAATTTTACTCAGGTATTGCGATGAATTAATATCATTATCAGAAGACCCGATTAACACTATCACATCCCCTTCTTCTTTAAAATCAAGTGTCATTTTATCAGCAATGTTTTCCAGCAAACCCACCATACCGATGGTTGGTGTTGGATACACCGGACCATCAGGATTTTGATTATAAAAACTAACATTACCGCCTGTAACAGGTGTGTCAAATTTTACACAAGCCTCTCCCATTCCTTTTATAGCTTGTACAAACTGATAATACACTTCCGGGTCATAAGGATTACCAAAGTTCAAACAATTAGTAACACCCAATGGTAAGCCGCCGCTGCATACAATATTTCTTGCTGCTTCACTTACAGCAATCATCGTTCCCTTGTAAGGATCTGCAAATACATAATGGCTGTTACAGTCTGTAGTAACGGCCAAAGCTTTTGTTGTTCCTTTTACAATTACTAACGGCGCATCCGTTGGTGCATTGGTAGAAGTGTTATTGGTGCCCACCATGCTATCATACTGATTGTATATCCATCTTTTTGATGCAATAGATGGAAGCTGAACTAATTTTTCAGCAATAGCTTTTAAATCTTCCGGCACTTCAACAGTATCCGGATTGAATTTTTTTATTTCAGCGAAATATTTTGGCTCTTTATATTCCCTGTCATATTGCGGAGCACCGCCACCTAATACTAATTCGTAAGCCGGCAATGATGCTTCCAACTCTCCATTCATAAAGAAATTCAAAATGCCATCATCTGTTACTTCTCCAATTACCGAACATGGTAAATCCCATTTTGCAAAAACTGCATTTACTTCTTCTTCTCTTCCTTTGGTTGCAACGAGTAACATTCGTTCCTGACTTTCGCTTAGCAACAACTCCCATGTTTTCATATTGCTCTGACGGGTAGGCACTTTATCCAAATCAATCCGCATACCTACTTCACCCTTGGCACTCATCTCGGCTGTAGAACAAATAATTCCTGCGGCACCCATATCCTGCATGCCTACTACTGCTCCAGTTTGTATTACTTCCAAACAAGCTTCTAATAATTTCTTTTCCTGAAATGGATCACCTACTTGTACAGCTGGTAGTTCTTGTGTGCTCTCGGCAGTAATGTCGGCTGATGCAAATGATGCACCACCAATTCCATCCTTACCCGTTGCACTACCAACAAACATCACCGGGTTTCCTTTTCCCAACGCTGTGGCTGAAACAGTTTCCCCATTTTTTAAAATGCCAACACTCATCGCATTTACCAATGGATTGGTATGATAACATTTATCAAAATATATTTCACCACCAACGGTTGGCACACCAAAACAATTTCCATAATGACCAATGCCATGCACCACACCAGATAATAAATGCTGCGTTTTATCCTCTTCTAAATTTCCGAAGCGAAGCGAATTGAGCGAAGCAATCGGTCTTGCTCCCATCGTAAAAATATCTCTATGAATTCCGCCCACTCCTGTTGCTGCACCTTGAAATGGTTCAATAGCAGAAGGATGATTATGTGATTCTATTTTAAATACAACACCCAACCCATCCCCGATATCCATCAGGCCGGCATTTTCTTCACCAGCTTTCACCAGCATTCGTCCACCTTCTCTTGGTAATGTTTTTAACCACTTGATAGAATTCTTATAACTACAATGTTCACTCCACATACCGGAGAAGGCACATAGTTCATTGAAGTTGGGTGTTCGTCCAAGCTTTTGTATGATGAGTTCAAATTCCTGTTCTGTTAGTCGTAGCTGCTGTGCGGTTTTTACTGTTATTTCCATATCTGTAATTAAAATTTCAATTTCTTAAATTATTGAGCCTTGCCTTTGCATAAAGCTCCGGCAAGGAAGTCGCAAATTTACAGTTTGTATATTATTGGCTTCATATAACTTGTCAACTTTATGCTGACAATCACGGCAATAATATCTATTTTGCGGCATAAACCCATTGTGTGGAATACTTGCTTTTTGTTGCTTATCTCGTACTGTTTGCCTGGCTTGTTACTAAAGTAAAATTCTTTACCCTTACCGGCCTGAGTAAGCCCCAGCTTATCATTATTTTTTTATTGAAAGTAATGGCAGGTATCTTTTATGGCTGGATAGGTCTCTATTACGGGTCACTTGCCCAAATGCAGGATACCTGGAATTATCATGTCAACAGTATTCAGGAATATCATTTATTATTTGATAACCCGCACAAATATTTAACCAACCTTTTTCATGACCCCTACGAAAGTGGTGTTACAAAATTTTTCGATTCAAACGATTCTTA
>JANORJ010000015.1:0-13723 GCA_031415255.1 Chitinophagaceae bacterium
GTTTTTTCAGATTCGAAAGAAAATTGGCGGTTCAAAAAAAATTAAAGGGAACAACTACTTTAGAATAGCGGGGTATGTCCTGAGTATAATGGATTTCAGAAACAGAGTTAGGTTCAAATTGAAGCCTTGGCTTCGTATAAAACCAGATCTCTTTCCATTTACGCTATAGTATGTTTTTAATGGGGCAGAGCAATTAAATAATACCAGCCATTTTTGCAAGTTGTACCAATGCGGTTGTATCTCTTGCGCCCATTTTTTCAATCATATTACTCCTGTGATTTCCAACGGTAGCGGTGCTGATAAAAAGACGCTTAGCAATTTCTTTGGTATCACAATCATCGGCCACCAGTTTTAAAATTTCTTTTTCTCTTATCGACAACAGATCTTTGGTTGAATACAGATTATCCTCTGAATGAAAAGTGTGCACATATTCACTGTTTTCGCCATGCGAAATCCTTATCCAATAATACCGGAAATCCTTTTTAAGCAGGTGATTGATGTTCTGCACATAATTGAATGTGTAACTGAATTTCCTGTTTACATTGTAATGAATGGGCAGGCCTTTGGAAAAAAGGCAGACAGGCTTGTCATTCAGCAGCCGGTACCTTATGCCACAGTGAAATATCTGAATATTCCTGCTTTGGTCAAAGGAAATTTTCTTCAGCACACTGGTAAACCATTTTACTGAATCTGTAAAAAATGGCTGGTAATCTTTTTCAAGAAGGCTCATAATCTGTGTCATCCGTTCCGCTTTTGCCACTTCGGGAAGATTGCCCCAAAATTCTTTTTCCCCCACTTCAAGCACCGGTGTATAGTTGAAGTGATCAAATATACCAATGACGGCATCGGTGCCCCTTATTCCATTCAGTAGCAGGCTAGCTTCTTTTCTGAAACGTTCTATTTCCTCAATATTATCGTCAATAAAAAAAGATGACGACATGGCCACTATCCTTTTATACAGGATATCCGCATTCTGCATCTTTTGTAAACTGTTTTCCTCCATGTATTGAGAATGTAAAAACTTCAATCAATCTGAATGCATTTCATTTTCATAGGGGAAAATAGCGATTGTCACTATTGCCTACAAGTGTTATTGAAGATAGTTTCACCCTTCTAATGTACATCGTCTTTATCACAGCAACAATTTCATTATGACATCAAAAAATGATTATTCTCCACTGCAGGTGCTTTCTGCACCTGCTCCAACCGCTTATCAGCCTGCAAGAGTAGCTGTTGACACAGGAATACTTGTACAGATGATCAAATCGAAAAGTGAGAAAGGCTTCACTATCCTTTACGACAATTATTGCGGAGCCCTGTACGGCATACTGATGAAATTTGTCCGGCGCACAGACGTGGCTGATGAACTGCTACAGGATGTTTTTGTGAAAATATGGAAGAACATTGACAGGTTTGATCCTGCTAAAGGAACACTTTTTACATGGATGCTGAATATAACCCGTAACCAGGCGATTGATTACCTCCGTTCTGCCAGTTATCAGCAGCAATTACTTCATGTAAACAATGATTTGTTTTCGCTTCACATGGATTATATTGGCTCTAAGGCTTTAAACACAGACGAGGTAGAATTTAAAGACATTAAAAGCAAAGCCATGCAGCTTGATCCAAAATATGCAGAGGTGATTGATATAATTTTCTTTTATGGCTGTTCACATGAACAAGCTGCCCATATATTGAAGTTGCCTTTAGGCACGGTAAAAACCAGGGTAAGAAAAGGGCTTGGGATGCTTAAAGCTCTTTACCAGCAATAATGCCTGGCAGTTTTTAATTCAGTACATTTTTAGATAGCCAAATTTGGTATATGGCCATATCAATTAAATAACACAGAGAACGAATGAATGCAGATGACTATATTACCAGTGGGATATTGCAGGATTATTGCCTTGGACTGCTTACGGATGAAGAGGAAAGAAAAGTGGAAGCAAAGTGCTATGAGTACCCTCAGGTGGCCGGGGAACTTCAATTGCTTCGTCAGGCACTGGAAAAATATGCAGGTAGCAATAACATGTGGCGCAGGGACGAATTACGTAGGGCTGTATGGGAAGCCGTAAAGAAAATATGGGAAGATAATCCATAGAAGCATTCTTAAGTAAACGAAATTCATCCTATTGGGTCTTTATCAATCACCGGTACTTCGTGATTTATTATTTGTTATAGCAGCATTCTTATGCTTTATTTTATTTTTCTTTAAGCTTGTTGTAAAAAAGAAAGGAGCCCCAAAAGAGGCCCCTTTATTTAACCAACTATAGAACCAAAACTACTATAGCAATAGAGTGTGTCTTTCCAATTACGGGAAAAGCATTGTTTCAGATTGAAAGTGGAAAGTAAATCTTAGAGTTTGCCCATTACATACATAGTGCCTTCTGGTGTGGTGCTACCACCTTTCTTTTCTAAGGTGATGGCAAAAGCTTCTGCCCCTTGCGCATTTTTTGCTTGTATAAGTAGCTTTTCTTTTTTTATATCAAATACACCGAGGTCAACAGGTTTGCCATCGAAGATGGCCCAAAGCTGGTATTGCTTGTCGCTGGCTGGTATGGGTAAATTATTTGTTAGCAGATATACGTCATGCGATGTTGTATCCCAATACACCGTAGCATACGATTGTGGTGACACCTCCAATCCTTTCATCGAAGCCATTTTTACATTTGGATTTCCTGTCAGGGTTTGAATGTCTTTTTTTACTTCACTCAGTTCGGCAACGGTATTGTTGTAATTATTCTGAAGGCTCTTATTCTTATTTGATAATATAATGTTCCAGTAAATACTTCCGGCCAGTAAGATAACAGAAGCGGCAGCAGCATACTTGGCCCAATTTATTTTTTTAGCAGTTGCCGGTTGCATTGAAACAAGTTTACCTGTTGATCCAATCTGCTCAAAAATTTTACTTTTCAAATCAGCAGCAGGAGCAATAGCATTTTCCATGGCTTGTTTTTCCAATGCCAGTTCAAAAGAAGTTCTTGCTGCCAGCACTTCCAGGTGTTGTGTGCATAGTTGCTCAAACTCTCTTCTTTCTTCATCAGAAGCAAGTCCGAGAACATAGCTCTCTACAATTCCGCTTGATATGTATTCCTGTACGTTCACTTTATTTAAATCATTGTTCTTAATTGTATCAAAGCACTTCGTATTCTTGTTTTCACAGTTCCCAAAGGTATGTTCAATGCTTTTGAAATTTCTTCATGAGTATAACCTTGGAAGTAAGACATATCTACCAACACTCTTAATTCACCTTTCAATCTTGTCAATACTTTTTTAAGCCCCACATCATTTATCACCGGTGCAGTTACAGCACCTGCAAAATCTACGTTTTCACTCAAAGATTGGTTTTTTTGTGAATCTCTGAACCCTTTTGACCTCACTTCATCTATAGAAGCATTTCGGGCTATATTCAGCATCCAGGTAAACAGTCTTCCTTTCGTTGCATCATACGACTCTATCTTTTTCCAGATGTTTATAAAAACATTTTGGAGTACATCATTAGCAATTTCTTTATCGGTAACAATGGAATTTACGATGCCATACAAGGCAGCGGAGTAGTTATCATACAAGTAGCCGAAGGCTTTTTCGTTGCGCTGTTGCAGCAAAGCCACCAGCTCCTGTTCGCTGTATGTGCTTTTGAGGTTCAATTTAAGTTGGTTAAGATACAACCAATAACAAAATAATTGTATCCAAGGTTCATTTACGAAGAATTTTAATAAACAGATTTATACAACCACCGCTTCATAACCAGCTGCATCCAACAGGGCTGCTACATCAGCCGGCTCATTCACCGTCATTTTCACCATCCATCCTTCACCATACGGGTCGTTATTCACCGCTTCGGGAGCACCGGCCAAGGCAGGATTTAACTCTGTAATAGTTCCACTAACTGGCAAAAAAAGATCAGATACTGTTTTCACTGCTTCAACAGTCCCAAAAATGGCACCAGCTTCTAATGCTTTTCCAATAGTTTCCACTTCTACATACACAATATCGCCTAGCTCCCTTTGAGCAAAATCTGTAATGCCGATTGTAGCCACATTGCCTTCTAGGCTTACCCATTCATGGTCTTTTGTATATCGCAGATTGGCAGGAAAATTCATAATTGGTGATTTTAGCTGCAAACCTAAGGAAAATGAGGGTAAGTAAATGACCGTTAATGTAGTAGTAATAAATGTTTTTTTTTGTAGCAATTGAATTTATACAATAGTTTTTCTGACATCAGTGGGCAACCCTTATTAATCTAATTTAATATGTTTAATCAACGATTGCTGTTCGCCGAAAATTTTATGCCGTTCAGCGTATGTTTTGCACCATTTGTCGGTTATTGCTTTTACAATTGCATGACACAGGAGTATATTTGCCCTCTAATCAAAAAAGTGAATTGAAAATGAGAAAGTTAGTTACAATTTTTGCAGGATTTATGCTGATGGCTGGCACCGTTCAGGCGCAGCAAGTATCGGGTGTGGTAAAAGACCAGCAAGGTAAGGGCCTTGAAAAATCAACCGTTTCCCTTTTAAGAGCCAAAGACTCATCAGTAGTAAAATTAATAGCCACCGGCGATAATGGCCGATACACCTTCAGTGCCGCACAGCCCGGCAGTTATTTAGTAAGTGCATCATACGTTGGTTTTTCATCCGCCTACTCACAGGTGTTTGAATTGTCTGGTTCCGGAGAAATGAATGTACCCGACATGACAATTTCGAAACTAAAAGGCGATTTAAAAGAGGTGATGGTAACATCGAAAAAGCCAATTATAGAAGTAAAGGCTGATAAAACTATTTTAAATGTAGAAGGCACTATTAATTCTGTAGGTTCTGATGCATTGGAGCTTTTGCGCAAATCCCCCGGAGTAACGCTTGATAAAGATGATAATATAAGTTTATCTGGTAAAAATGGTGTGCAGATTTATATTGATGGTAAACCTTCCCCATTAGCAGGAGCAGATTTAACAGCCTTCCTGAAAAACCTTCAATCATCACAAATAGAAGCGATTGAAATTATAACCAACCCCTCTGCTAAATATGATGCAGCGGGTAATGCTGGTATTATAAATATCAGGTTGAAGAAAAATAAAGCATTTGGAACAAATGGCTCTGTAAATGCTGGTTACGCAGTGGGTATTTATCCAAAATATAATGGCGGTATATCGTTAAATAACCGTGGAAAGAAAGTAAACATCTTTGGTAATTATAATGTAAACCAATCTAAGAATGAAATGACATTCAAATTCTTCAGGCAGCAGTTGGATACCATTTTTGACCAAAAAAATATAATGACTTCTACAAATATGAGTCATGGTTTTAAGACCGGACTTGATTATACTGTGAATAGTAAACACACTGTAGGACTTTTGGTTACAGGAAATATAGCTGATAATGAAAATATAAGCGATAGCAAAACGCCTATTAAATATAAACCTACAGGAGTTGTTGATAGAATATTAACAGCAAACAATGCTAGTGATGCAACAAGAAATAATGTGAATTTTAATGTTAACTATCGTTTTGCCGATACAGCAGGGCATGAATTAAATGTGGATGCAGATTATGGTATTTATAGAATAAAGAATGATCAATTGCAACCTAATATTTATTTCAATCCTTCCATGACGTCTGAAATAAGCCGTACTATCTATAATTTTATTTCTCCGACAGATATTGATATTTATACGTTGAAAGCAGATTATGAACAAAACTATAAGGGTGGTAAATTGGGTTTAGGGTTTAAGTCCTCTCTTGTTAATACAGGAAACAATTTTGGCAGGTATGATGTAGTCGGCAGTACAAAAACACTGGATGTTAATAGAAGTAACCAATTTGATTATGAAGAAAATATCAATGCCGTTTACCTTAACTATAATAAGCCTTTCAAAAAAGGCTTTATGATACAGGCTGGGTTAAGGGTAGAAAATACCAATAATACAGGAGATTCCTATGGTCTGAATAATAATGGAACCATAAATACTTCAAGCAAAAAATCGATCAAGCGAAATTACACCGGACTATTTCCAAGTGGTTCAATTACGTTCAATAAAAACCCGATGAAGCAATGGAGTTTTTCTTATAGCAGAAGAATTGACCGTCCGGCTTATCAGGATTTGAATCCATTTGAATTTAAACTGGACGAATACACTTTCCAGAAAGGAAATACAGATCTGAGACCGCAATACACCAATAGTATTTCGGTTACCAATATTTATAAATACAGGTTGACAACGACTTTGAACTATAGCCATGTGGCAGATGTATTTACACAATTGGTGGATACTGCTGAAAAATCAAAATCATTTATTACAAAAAAGAACCTGGCAACACAGGATATAGTAAGCCTGAATGTCAGTTATCCATTCTCCTATAAAAATTACTCAGTATTTGGAAACCTGAATACATATTATTCAATGTATAAAGCTGACTTCGGAGGTGGCAACAGAAATATAAATCTGGATGTATTTTCATTTAGTCTTTATATGCAGCATAGCCTGAAGATCGGTAAAAAGAAAAGCT
Source organism: Chitinophagaceae bacterium (assembly GCA_031415255.1). Lineage (GTDB taxonomy): Bacteria > Bacteroidota > Bacteroidia > Chitinophagales > Chitinophagaceae > JJ008. The sequence continues at coordinate 6,504 of JANORJ010000015.1, forward strand.
GGACTGCTGAAGTAAGTGGTTTTTATAATGCTCCTTCCATTTGGCAGGGAACATTTGAGAGTAAACAAATCTGGTCTATTGATGGCGGGGTACAAAAAACCATATTCAAGGGTAAAGGAAACCTGAAAGCTTCTGTAAGCGATATATTTAAAACTCTTCGATGGAGTGGTAGCAGCAATTTTGCTGGGCAATATATGGTAGCAAGTGGAAACTTTGAAAGCCGTCAGTTTAAATTAAACATGACGTATCGTTTCGGAAGTAGCCAAGTAAAAGCTGCCCGTCAGCGAAAGTTGGCATCTGAAGAAGAAAGTAAGCGAACACAAGGTGGCGGACAAGGAATAAGTCAATAATCCGATATAAAGGTGATATAACAAGAAGCCTCATCAATTGATGAGGCTTCTTGTATCGATAAAATATTTTTAATAACGTTTCCTTTTAACCAATTTTGCTTTAATAACTTTTACATCAGTCAGCGGCCGGTCTCTGTCACTGCCCTTACTGGTTTTCACCGCAGCAATTTTGTCAACTACTTCTAATCCTTTTACTACTTCACCATACACGGTATAGTTTTGGTCAAGATGAGGAATACCACCAACTGTTTTATAAGCTTCCCTGTATATAGCAGGAATTTTTCTTCCTTGCAGCCTTCCCTTCTCTAAAGAATCAAGACCAGCATCTGTATATACTTTTCCCTGTGCTAAATAAAACTGACTGCCGCTACTAGCTTTTTCAGGATTATTATCCCTTGCTGCTGCTATTACTCCTTTTTTATGAAATAATGTTTGCCTGAATTCTGCCGGTACTGTATAAGAAAGATCACCATTGCCCAATGGTTTGCCGGGGGTGGCAGTTTTACTATCCGGGTCGCCACCTTGGATCATAAAATCTTTTATTACTCTGTGAAAAAGTACGCTGTCATAAAAACCAACTTTCACTAATTTCAAAAAATTATCCCGGTGCAGTGGAGTGGAGTCAGATAGCCGGATAGTCATATCTCCCATACTTGTTTGCAGCAGTACATCTTTTTTCCTGTCTTTTTTAGTAACGGTAGAATCCTTTTGCGCAAACGAAGCAGTAACAAAAACAAAAAACGTTAGTAACAATGATATTTTTTTCATACTATTTTTTAATTGTTGAGATCGTGGTCTTCAAAATAAAGCAAGATGTGGTCTTTTAAAAAATTTTCCTGTTCAATAGCATTCATATCGGGCATCGGTTTCAGTTGTTTAAAATGCGGCCATCCGTCGCTATCAATTCCTTCCAGCTCATAATACCCACTGGGAGAAAGCAGGTTGCATACTGCAATATGCATCAGATCCTGTTTTTGTTCTTTGGTAAATTTTTCTTTGATGTCGCCAAACTCCTGTATGCCGATTAGGAATAATATCGTTTCTACATCGGGCTTCTTTTCAAATCTTTCTACCAGTTTGGCTTCAAGATTCCACCACCGTTGTTGTAAGTCGTCTTTTGCTATCATAGCACAAAGATAAGAGTAGTGATTACTTCTCAATTGCACCTTGTAAGTTCTCCTTTATCTTTGCGGCAAATTGAAATTATAATGTTGCAATTACAGGTATTACGGCAAAATCCACTGGCAGTAAAGGAAAGACTGGGTATAAAATATTTTGCCGAACCACAATTAGTGGACACAATTATTACATTGGATGATGAAAGAAAAAAGCTTCAATTAGAATTTGATAATAATCAGGCCAAGGTGAACTCCACCTCCAAAGAAATTGGTGCATTGATGGCCAAAGGACAAAAAGAGGAGGCGGAAGCAAAGAAACAAGAAGTGGCAACTTTGAAGTCTTCATTACAACCCATTTCAGAAAGATTAGCCGTAGTTGAAAAACAATTGCATGATGAATTAGTAAAACTTCCAAACCTTCCATCGGGCCAAGTGCCGGTTGGTAAAACACCTGCCGATAATGTAGTAGTAAGAGAAGGCGGCATAAAACCTCAATTACCTGCCGGGTCTGTTCCGCATTGGGATTTGATAAAAAAGTATGACATAGTAGATTTTGAAACCGGCGCAAAAATTACCGGAAGTGGCTTTGCCTTATTCAAAGGGCAAGGAGCAAAACTGCAACGAGCATTGATTCAATATTTTTTAGATTTTAATACAGCAGCTGGTTACACAGAATATCATCCGCCGTTTATGGTAAATGAAGCATCGGCGTATGGCACCGGTCAGTTGCCAGATAAAGAAGGGCAGATGTATTATATGCCGGAAGATAAATTTTATATGATTCCAACATCAGAAGTCCCTATCACTAATATTTATAGGGATGAAATGGTGAAAGAAGAAATACTTCCTATAAAAATGACAGCTTACTCTCCCTGTTTTAGAAGAGAAGCAGGAAGTTTTGGTAAAGATGTTCGTGGCCTTAACCGTGTACACCAGTTTGAAAAAGTGGAAATTGTTCAGATTGTTCATCCTGATAAAAGTTATGAAGTGCTGGATGAAATGGTAAAGCATATAGAAAAATTATTAAATAGTCTGGAACTTCCTTACCGCATTTTAAGATTATGCGGTGGTGATATGGGTTTTGCTTCCGCCATCACTTACGATTTTGAAGTCTATAGTGCTGCACAGGAAAAGTGGTTGGAAGTAAGTTCTGTTTCCAACTTTGAAACCTTTCAGAGCAATCGAATGAAGATTCGTTTTAAAGACAGCAACGGTAAGCCTCAGTTAGTACATACACTAAATGGAAGTTCATTAGCATTACCACGAATTATTGCCTGTCTACTGGAGAACAATCAATCTGTTGAAGGAATAGCCCTACCTGAAGCCATCCATTCTTATTTCGGCGCAAAAATTTTAAATTAATAAGGATATTGATTCTGCTTTAAATGAAAAGTCCCGGTTATTTTACTAACCAGGACTCTTCTCGTTTTTTTAAAAATATTCTTTTATTGTGCAAAACTATTTCTTGGTCCACCGCTGGCAAATACTGCTAACATTCTTGATGCTTGTAATGCACTAAACATATACATACAGGCATCATCTGTATAGTCCATATAATTCATTGTCATTTCAACCGGTGCGCCTGAACAGGTGCTCTGGTGGCCAGCAGCAGGACAGCCATAATTCGCTGTATTATGTGTTGGAGTATCATCAACCACATCGGTTCCGCAGGTGGCATCTCCCCAAATATGACGAAGATTTAACCAGTGACCAACTTCATGTGTTGCAGTTCTTCCTTTATTAAAAGGAGCGGCAGCCGTACCGGTAGTTCCCATCGCATTATCATCAATTACTACTCCATCGGTAGCAGCAGCACCACCCGGAAACTGCGCATAGCCTAAATAACCACTTGTAAGATTGCAAACCCATATATTGAGTTTAGTAGTTGGGCTTGTAGGGTTAAGTCCTCCCTGGGCGGTTTTTTTCATCGCATCATTCAACTGCCAGCTTTGTTTGTTTGTTTTCTTACGGATAATATCGGTAGTAGTATTGTCTATCTTAAAGCGGATATCAATTTTACCTGATAGTACAGGTTGAAAAATTGCAGGGGTGTTGTTGTAGTCTGTGTTAGTTGCAGCAAAGTCAGCATTCAACACTGTAATTTGTGATTCTATTTGCGCCTGCGAAATATTTTGCGCATTTGTTTTATACAATACATTTACAATAACAGGAATCTCAATAACACCACCTACAAGGCGGTATGCAGAAGGATTCTTTTCTACTTGGCGGGTAAACTCCTCAATAGCATCCATACGTTGCTTCAATGAAGGGTCGGCTTTGAGATTTTCCTGCAGCACATCATCAGCAGCACATTTGCGCTGAGTGGCTGTCACTTCTTTTTCGTTGTTTAATATTGTTTCATCGGGGGAGGATGTTTTGTTACATCCGATGCTGAACACCAACGCCCCGGCAGCAAGCAATAGGAGAGATTTCTTCATAAAAAACAATTTTTTAAAATGTGTAGAAAAAATGACTACTCAATCTATTCTTTTTTTTATTTAAACAGCAAGTTAGTGGCAGCTTTTAATGTAAAATGGGGTCTTTAAAAATTGAAATTGGCTTTTTACCGTATAAATACTATTATTTCAAATAAAACCAGCAAACCGCAGGGTTCGGAGAAGTTACCAGAGAAGCTAAAACGGTAAATAGTTTTTAGCTTCCCTGCTTTTTTATTCTGCGGTTCATAATATAAAACCAGGCAGGGGGAAATAAAGAAAGAATCATCATACCCGGATAGCCGGTAGGCATTTGTGGGGCATCATCATGATGGCGCAGCAGTTGATATTTTCGACTGGCAAGATAATGATGATCGGAATGGCGGCTTAATTCAAACAGCATTAGTCTTCCGATTACATGATCGCTGTTCCAGCTATGTGCAGGCAAAGCTCTTTCGTATTTACCATCGCCGGTAGATTTTCGTTGCAATCCGTAATGTTCAATGTAGTTAACTGTTTCTAATAATAAAATACCAATAATGGCGGCAGCCAGAAAATACAATGTAATTAACCAGCTAAACACAAAAAATATAGTCGCTAAAAAAGCAAACTGTAATAATGTGAATTGTACCATTTCATTGTAGAAAGAAAGAATAGGCTTTCCCTTTTTTCTTGTTTCATCAGTAGCAATATGCCAAGCACTGATATAACTGAAGATGATGGTGCGGAAATAAAAAGTATATACTGGTTCTCCATACCGGGCACTGCTTGGGTCTTCTGGTGTAGCTACTCTTTTGTGGTGGCCTTTATTATGCTCTGTAAAAAAGTGCATGTAAAGTGAAGTAAGTAATAATGCCTTTGCTAATGTTTGTTCAAATTTATTTACCCTGTGCCCTAACTCATGGCCTACATTAATACCGAAAGTGCCGCAAAGTAATCCCATTACCCAAATACGTCCCACAATATCCTGCCAGGTCATTATAGCTGCATCTTGTTGCATAGCAATGCAGAATTTTACCAGTAATGAATATTGAAGTACGACAATCAGGTATAATAAAAAATCGTAGGTCTTGTCTTTTTTGGCCAACTCTTCTTCAGCTGCACCAAGATTAGCAGCAACTGGTTTTATAAATAATTCTGCTATTGGAATAACCACCCATGCCCACATAAGTGGCATCCATATTTCCCAGCCGGTTACGCTAAAAGACCGGTAAGAACCGATATAGATTATCAGCGGAGAAAGGTATTTGAAAGCCCGAATACTCATTATTTGCTTTTGAATTACCAAAAATACAAAACAAGATTTTATGAATTTTAATTTCTATTTTTTCAGAATCAACAAAGGCCACGAAAAGTTTATCTTCTTCGTGGCCTTTGTGAAAGAAAGCTTTATTTAAATTTCCTTCGTCTTCTTTGTTGCAATTTTATAAAGTATATATCCCATCACTGCAAAGAATGCAACACCCAACCATTTATATCCTTCGCCGCCTAATCCATTTGTCAAACCATGTTCTGCATTTACTTTGCCTAGGCTACTGTTAATACTTGGTATGGAAGATAGAATGGCGACCAGCACTCCGGCTAATGCACCACCTGCTACCAAGCCGGTGGCAAATAAATTTCCTTTACCCAAATCTTCTTCTTCGGCAGATACGTTGATATTTTTCTTTTTCTGTCTCCATTCAACAAGACCCCTAATGGCACCACCGATAAAAATGGGTAGTGTAGTTGACAGCGGCAGATAAATACCAATTGCAAAACTCAATGCCTTTATGCCGCACAGCTCCATTACAATGGCGATGAATACGCCTACTAATACAAACTGCCAATCGAGATTAAATGAAAGAATACCTTTTATCAATGTAGCCATCAATGTTCCTTGTGGCGCAGGATAAGTATCTGTACCAATAGCATGTTTAATACCTTGAGCCGCCATCTCAGCAGTAGGTGTATCTAAAATTTTGATAGTAGCACCAATTGCTAATGAAGAAACGATAGCACCAACAAACAAAGCTATCTGCTGGTATTTTGGTGTTGCACCTACGAGATATCCAGTTTTTAAATCCTGTGACGTTGCACCGGCATTTGCAGCGGCAATACAAATCATACCACCTACCACAAGAGCCATTGGTTCATACACATGGCCTGTCCATTTCACCGCAATAAAAATCAAACAGGTTCCCATCAATGTTGCAATCGTCATTCCACTAATTGGATTATTGGATGAACCTATAATACCAACTATTCTTGATGATACAGTAACGAAGAATGCACCGAAGATGATAACTAATAAACCTAATAACAATTTGCTTCCAATATTTGCCCCAGGAATTAATGTACCCGGCATCAATGCAATTACTGCTAATAGAACAAGACTGCCAATGCCCACCACTTTCATCGAAAGATCTTTTTCGGTTCTTGGTACATCAGTTTTTACAGCAGCATCACCTTTTTTTAGTGAACCAATACTTCCTCTGAATGAAGATATAATTGTTGGAATAGTTTTTATCAACGTAATAAAACCTCCGGCAGCAACTGCACCAGCACCAATCTGCCGAATATATGCCCGGTAGATTGCGGCTGACCAATCATCAAAACCTTGAGTAGCTGGGTTCCATCCACCGGGGCCACCTGCAGTGTTTATATCTTTCAAATAACCAAGCTTGGCCAACTGTGCTGCAATAACGCCACCGTTATCATTTAATAAACTTGCTAATAAAGGAATAAATACAAACCAACTCAGCACACCACCTGCCACTAGTACTCCTGCAATTTTTGGCCCGATGATATAACCCACACCCATATACTCCGGTGTAATCTCACTACTTACTCTTGCTGATGGAAAAATTTTATTCGTTTGCTTAGTAAAAAAATAAGGGGCATCATGAATGACATGAAATATCTTTTGCAGCATTGCATAGAGAAAGGCAAAGCCTAAACCCATGAAAGCCGTCTTTGCAAAATCCCCACCTTTCTCACCTGCTTTTAAAACTGATGCACAAGCTGTTCCTTCGGGATAGGGTAGAGTAGCATGTTCCTGTACAATTAATGAACGGCGCAGTGGAATCATCATCAACGTACCAAGTATGCCGCCGAATATGGCTAATATTAAAATGGTGAAATAATTAAAGAAATTGGCACTATCAGGATTGCTTAAAAATAAAAATCCAGGTAACGTAAATACAACACCGGCTGCAATACTTTCCCCGGCACTTCCTGTTGTTTGAATAATATTATTCTCCAGGATAGTTGTCTTCAAAAATCTTCGACCCAGTGTAATAGCTAATACTGCAATGGGAATAGATGCGGAAACGGTT
>JANORJ010000016.1:0-6949 GCA_031415255.1 Chitinophagaceae bacterium
ACTGGTACTGATCTTGATATTTGCCGGGGTAGACGATGATATAACAGTTGCTAAACTTGCGTTCGCACTTTTTATTGCATCAATTGCACTGGCTCATATATGCCTGCTGCACCACTTCAACCTTCAAAACAAACATGCCCATACGGCAAGGATAATTGCTACCATTTTTATTTCACTCTTTTCCCTGGTGATCATCATAAATATTTTTGGAACAGGTCAAGGTTTACAGTCATTATTAGTTAATGGCCAGTCTATGGCGAAACTAGCAATCACTTCGTTGATAGTTGATCTGGCAGCCACCTTACTGGTGCCACTTTGCAACAGGCTTGAAGTGCATGAACCTGCTGAAGAATTAAATCTCACACCGGAGCAACCACCTGTTCATAACGAACAACCTCCTGTTGAATAAAAAAGAAAAGCTTCTCGATTGAGAAGCTTTTTTATTATTGTTACTTTTTCTTTTACACCAGTTCAATTTCAAAGCTTACCAAATCTTTAAACTGCTGTATCCTTCCGTCAATATCCTGCTTTGTAATTTCTTTTAATCTTGTAGGTCCAAATTTTTCTACACAAAAACTGGCCATCGCTGAACCAACAATAATTCCTCTTTTCATATTCTCAAAAGAGATGTCGCCAGTCTTTGCCAAATGCCCCATAAAGCCTCCTGCAAATGTATCACCAGCACCTGTTGGGTCAAACACTTCTTCTAATGGTAATGCCGGAGCAAAGAAAACATTCTCGTCATGAAATAATAAAGCTCCATGTTCCCCCTTTTTAATTATCAGGAACTTTGGCCCCATCGTCATAATTTTTTTAGCGGCTTTTACAATGGAGAATTCACCGGTTAGCTGTCTTGCTTCGGCATCATTCACCATCAGCATATCAACATGCTTTAGCACTTCTACTAAATCAGGCATGGCAATTTCCATCCAAAAATTCATGGTATCCATTACAATCAGCTTCGGCCTTGTCTTTAATTGCTGAATAACACTCAACTGAATAGCAGGTGCTAGGTTGCCCAACATTAAAAATTCTGCACCCTGGTAACTATCCGGCACTTTGGGATTAAAATCTGCCAGCACATTCAAATCAGTAATCAACGTATCACGACTGTTCATGTCTTCATGATAACGGCCACTCCAGAAAAAAGATTTTTTATCAGGAACAATTTCTACTCCTTCTAATTGCACACCTCTGCTTTTCAGTTCGTCCATTTCTTCTTTAGGAAAATCATAACCCACAATAGAAATCTGCTGAACAGGTTTTATAAAATTGCTGGCTGCATAAGCCACATACAAAGCTGAGCCACCCACTATTTTATCTGTTTTTCCAAAAGGGGTTTCAATAGCATCGAAGGCCATAGTGCCGACAGTGATTAGAGACATAAGTTCTGTAGTTAAAGTTTGAATTAAATGAGCCAAGAGTCGGGAGTCGGGAGTGGCTTCTGACGACTCATAACTACTAACTGCCTAAAAGGCGAGCAAACCTACATGAATTTGCGTACGGAAAAAAGCAATCCGGCTGTTTTTAATACCTTTGAAAGTCAATCATCCGTAATATGAATAAACAACTCTCTCTTGCTATTGGTTTATTATTCATTGTTTGCTGTTCGCAGGCACAGTTTGATACCAGTTTTGTCAAAGCGAATATCCGCCGCTGCGCCGACAGCCTTACTCATGCATTTAAAACGAGAAACTGGGAGCTTTTTACACAATATAGCTACCCGGCTATGGTTGGAACATTGGGAGGCAAAAAGGAATTCAGTAGTTATATTGAAGAAGTTTTTAACCAGGTACCTGATTCGGCCTGGAAAAAATATGAGCAGGGCAAAATTTTACAACTAGTAAAAACTGGCAGAGATTTTCAAGCAATCCTTGAACTCCACTCCATAATAGAATGGCAGGGGATGAAAGTTACCAGTACTGACCTGCTTATTGGTGAATCGTGGGATGGTGGAATGTTCTGGACTTTCTTTGATTCACAAGGAGATGCAAATAACGCTAGGCTTATTAATCCCAGCCTAAGCAAAGAATTGATTATCCCAAAAAAAATGGAAATAAAAGAACCGATTTCCAATCCTGCCACACCAAAAAGCAACAGATAATTGCAGTACGGGGATTAAATTATAGTTTCTTAGGGTGTACTATGCCACTTTCCGGCAGAATAGTATCTTTGAGGATGGCCAAAGCACAACGAAAAAAAGCTTCTAAAAAAGATTTTATCATCCTTCGGGCATCTGCCATGTTTAGAGATAAAGGTTTTCCTGCCACTTCTATGCGGGACCTTGCTGAAGCAGTAGGCATTGAAGCTGCCAGTTTGTACAACCATATTCAATCCAAATCAGAAATTTTGCAGGAAATTGTTTTCCGCATTGCAAATGATTGTAATGTTCATCTGGAAAGCCTCGATGAAAGCAACTTGAGCAGTATTAAAAAAATTGAATCACTGATCCGCTTTCATGTGCAGATGATGCTGAATCGTTTTGATGATTACACAGTGATGATTAATGAATGGATTCATCTTACCGAACCCTATCATACCAATTTCACTACACAACGCCGCCATTATGTACAAAAGATGGAAGCTATTATTGAAGAAGGTGTTCGTAACAAAGAAATGAATCCGGTATTGCCGTATGTTGCTACGTTAACAATTCTTTCTTCTGTTCGTGGCTTGGAATTCTGGCACCGCAGCGGTAAAAAAATTACTACTGAAATAATGGAAAACAATATGGTGAACCATCTGATTAGCGGATTAAAAAAGAACTGAGCACATGTCTATCCACTTTCATCCGCTAAAAGTAAAGGAAGTAAAAAAGGAAACTGATGATTGTGTTTCCGTAACGTTTGAGATTCCGGAAACATTACAACCTGATTTTATTTTTAAGCAGGGGCAAAGCTTGTCCATGCGGACGAATATTAATAATGAAGAAGTTCGCAGAACCTATTCCATTTGCAGCTCACCCCTCGATAATGAATGGAAAGTAGCCATCAAAAAAGTAGAAGGCGGCTTGTTTTCTTCCTTTGCCAATAAGGAGTTGAAAAAAGGTGATGTGCTGGAAGTGATGCAGCCTGTTGGTAAATTTTATGTGGATCTAAATCCGGCTAATAAGAAAAATTATTTGGGCTTTGCGGCAGGCAGTGGCATCACTCCCCTGCTTTCTATTATCAAAACAACATTGCGGACTGAGCCAAACAGCAGCTTTACCCTGATATACGGAAACAAAAGCCGTAGCTCCATTATTTTTTTCGAAGAACTAGAAGGATTAAAAAACAAGTATTTGGAACGTTTTAATTTCATCAACATACTAAGCCGTGAAAGAACGGATGCGGCTATTAACTTTGGCAGAATTAATACAGAGAAACTAACGGAGCTGGAAAAGTTAGTTGACTACTCCTCTTTCGACGATACTTTTATTTGCGGGCCCGAAGCAATGATTTTTTCTACCAAAAATTATTTAGAAAGCAACGGCATTGATAAAAAGAAAATTCACTTTGAATTGTTCACCACCCCGGGACAAAAGAAGTCGGGAGTAGTTAATCGGGAGTCGGGAGTAGAAAGCGGACCAAAGAGCAGGATTACAGTAAAACTGGATGGAAGAAGTTTTGATTTTGATTTATCTCTCATTAGTGATACAACAATATTAGATGCTGCTTTAAAACAAGGAGCTGATTTACCGTTTGCCTGCAAAGGTGGTGTTTGCTGCACCTGCAAAGCAAAATTATTAGAAGGCGAAGTAAGTATGGATGTGCATTGGGGATTGGAAGATGAAGAAATAGAACAAGGATATATTCTTACCTGTCAGTCGCATCCGAAAACAGAAAAAGTGGTGGTGGATTTTGATGTAAAGTGATGTAACTTGTTTTTACATACCTCAAAATAAATTGCTATGAAATGAGCCCTAAGTAGAAACTTACCAATCGGTAATGAATATTTAAGGCGAATTCCATGTGGTTACTAAAATAAAAATAAACACATGAACAGAATCCTTCTTTTCATTTTTATCTGTCAATCATTTTTTGCTACTGCACAAACGGAGACATCAATCCGAACTCATTACACCGAAGTCAATAAACAAATTACTGAATCAATTGAGCATGGCTTTGAAGGGCCATTGTACAACAATCAATGGATAACTAACAAAAACGGAAGAAGTTGGCCGGCTGTTGGCAATTATATAGAAACAACAGATTTTTGGTACAATGATCCGCCTGACCATATCGGCGCAGCAGAACGGAATCCTAAAAATGTATTACTGAAAGTAAATATTTCCCGCAAGTCATCTCACCTGATGACGAATGAAGAATATTTATACAAAGATGGTAAGCTGCTTTTCTATTATTGTCAGCAGGGTGAAGAAGGCAATGAATGGGAAACAAGAATGTATTTCAATACAAAAGGATTACTATTTAAGAGCAGCGTAAAAGCAAATGGCAAAGAATTGACGACAAAAGATTTTTTGACCGAAGATTACAAAGATTTTAAACCTAATGCGGCGGCAACAATGGCTGATGGTAAAAAGTATCAGGATTTATTTGTGAAAAGTATGTAATGGTTATTTACCCATTTCTAAATAGTCTTTTCCTTTATCATCTAAGTAACAAATAAACTGAATACTCCTTGTTAAAATGGTTACTTTTTTAAGTAGGTTCAACTTTGTATCGTACTCAAAGTTTTTACCGCTTTTTCCGCTTTCAACTATTAGTTTACCTGTATTATTTACTACCCAATCCAGGTGGTACGAATCGTTGTAGCTGTTTTTCTTTGTCTGCGTCAACATAAGCATGCCATTAGGATAGGCGGCTATTTTTGTAATACTATCATAAGGTAGTTTTATTTCTTTGCCGTTATTAATAACTACTTTGCCCGCTGCCACATAAGCATACCCTGTAGTAGTAAATACAACCTGCTCCGCTTCAGTTTTCAATTGGCTTTCTCCTTTAGCATTTACCAGCATGTCTGGTTTGTTATTCTGTTTGGTAACTATAAATAAATTATTCTTCCCCTCATATAAATATTTAAAGGGGTGCCCTTGCAGCGAAGTTTTTGCTGTTTTATCAATAAAATAAGTTGCACCCCCAGCCTTTACTCTTGCATATCCACTCTTAAAATCAGTAACATCTTCTAAAGTACAAGGATGAATTTCTTTTCCTTCCTTATTTATATAACCATACTTACCATTGATAGAAACAAAAGCCATTCCTTCTACCATTCGGCCCATGCCATCATACTTACCCGGCATTACCGCCCATTTACCGGCGTTGTTTATCAGGCCTTCTTTGCCAGTCATATCTTCTACCCGCAAAAAACCTTCGCCGGGTTCGTCTATTCTTTTATAAGTAAACGGTATCAGCATTGAGTCTTTTGCATTTATTAATCCATAGCGGGTATTTTCTTCCCGGGATAAAAAATCAGTTTTCCCGCCTGGTATCTTTTTTACCAAAAAAATATTAGGCGCTGTTGTAGTCAATGTTTCATACTCAAATCCATCAAATTCTTTATTATAGCTTTTATCTTTCTCCATTTTAGTCATACCATTTGTTATATCTATAATAGTGCTGTCATAAATATTTCTTACTGCACAACCTGTTTTAAAGTTTCTTAACGTAACGAAACTTCCCTCTACATCACTTAACAAAAAATAATCTGCTGGTTCAATAATTATAGCACCTGTAGCATCCATCAAACCCAGCTTTTTATCCTTCACCAATACACAATAATTATTTTTAAACAATCGTGGCTCCATATTTATTGGCTTGATAAAGACAACGCCGGCTTTATTCTTGTAACCCCACAATGCTTTATTATCTCTGTTACCACCAGCATAAAACTGGTAAGGCACCAGGTCAGTCGGAGTAGCAACGGCAGCTAATTTTTTAAGTGGCGCACCATTGGTATTCACTGTTTCCTTTCTGCTAACTGCTACATTGTTTACATAGTTGCATTCATATTTATCGCCATTCTCTTTATTAAAACGAAACAAACCTGTTTTATTTCCTCTGGCATCAAACACACCTTCCATTATCGTTCCTTCTGCATTTTCAAATTTACCTGCACCAGTCGGCCAGTTATTATCGAAGGGTGCATTCACATTAAAGTTTGGAATTGCCCCTACAAAACCACTTTCATCTGCATAATAATAAATTCCCTGTCCGGGTTTATTGTCAGTAAATACGGCTTCTATTTTTTTGATGCGTACACTATTTTTAACTTTTACCGGGCAATTATTCCAGTAGTATAAAATGGTACCCTTGCCATTTAATTTATTATTTTTTATCTGCCCTTTATAGGTAAACCCTATTATATTATCTCTGAAATAATCTTCATCTTGTTTACAATCTTTACAATCAAGCTGGGTGTACCGGGCAATAGTTTTCACTTTCAATACTAGTGGCTCTGCTGCTCTTGCAAGAGTAATTTGCAACTGTCCTCTTTGTTTTGCTTTATCAATTGCTGTAGCTAATGAAACAGATGTAAAGTTGAGGACTGGCACTCCTTCTACAGCAGTAACAATATCGCCGGGCTTTACACCCTTATCCATTGCACCAGAACCGTTAACTACATAAATTATCGGAAAATTCTCTTCCACTCCATAGTTGGGCTGCATATACATAAACCCAAATGTTTTTAAACTGTCCTGTGCCTTTGAGTAGTTAACGGCTATTAAAATGATAGAAAGGGAAAGAAGAATTTTTTTACGCATACAGTACAGGTTAGTTAGCGGTGTCGATAAAAAAGCGATTTCGACCAGTAAGTTACTGCTGTAAATATCTTCTTAGTTCACAACAACTTAATACCCTGTGGAGGGTATAAAAAAATGAATTGAACAAGGTTGCTTTTTCATCGTTAAAGCCCTTCAACAATCGATGTGTTTGTTATTTGTTGCTGAACTAAGGCATTTCTGCCAACAAATAGTTCAAACAGGCGTTAGTTTCAGTAAATTTGCCTT
>JANORJ010000017.1:0-6891 GCA_031415255.1 Chitinophagaceae bacterium
ACAAAGGCACTAAGAACACAAACAGAAATTATTTGTGACCTCCGTGATTTCGTGGGATACTTTTCGTCCGCTATTTTTTATACCAATGGCTCCTGCTGACTCAAACAATGAAAACTTCCCAAGCCCCAAATAATATCTGTAGAATCAATACCAACAACTTCTCTTTCAGGAAAACAGGTTTGAATAATTTGCATCGCTTTTTCATCTCTTACAGAACGGAAGGTGGGAACAATAACGGATTTATTAGCAATGTAAAAATTAGCATACGAACAAGGAAGCCGCTGCTCTTCATAAATTAATTCTTCGGGCATTGGCAATTCTACAATATTTAGTTGATTATCATCCAACAACCGCATTTTTTTTAGCTGCTTTAAATTATGCTGAAGCAATGCATAATTCTCATCGTTCTTATTTTCTTCGATAACAGTAATAACAGTGTCTTCATTTATAAAACGAACTGTATCATCAATGTGCCCATCGGTATCATCTCCAATAATTCCTTCATCCACCCAAAGCACTTGCTCCATACCATAATAATTACATAGATACTCTTCAATCTGCTGCTGGTTCAGATGCGGATTACGATTAGGATTAAGCAAACAGGCCGTGGATGTCATCACAGTTCCTTTTCCATTAAACTCTACTGAGCCACCTTCCATTATTATTCCCGGATTGTAAACAGGAATATTAAAATGTTTACCAATCAGCGTCGGTACCACATCATCCAAATCAAACGGCGGATATTTATTACCCCATGCATTATAATTCCAGTCAACAATAATTTTCTTTTGCTCCGCCGCAGGGTTTATCAAAAATGCCGGGCCATGGTCACGGCACCATGCATCATTAGTTGAGTGAAAGAAGAATTCAATTTTTGTTAAATCAACATTTGATTTTTCCAAATGACCAATAGCAAAGTTCTTCATTGCTTCATCAATCACATTGATACGAACCAATTCACCTTTCGTTAGTTCTTTTATAAACCTTGAATAAGATGGATAAATCATATCAATCTTTCCCGGCCAGGAAGCTTCCTTATGCGGCCAGCTAAGCCAAGTGGCAACATGAGGAGCAAATTCGGCGGGAAAGTAGTAACCGAGTTGTTTGGGAGTTATGCCCCCATCCCCTTTAGGAAAGTTATTTAACGATTCTGAAGTTTTTGTAAAACTCATTTTATTATCTTTTGTAATTTTTTATTTTATAGGGAAACTGTATTACCCCCTTCAGGGGATGGGGGCTTCTAATCCTCATCAATAAACCGCTTTGTTATCGGCTGATAAGAATCAATCCTTCTATCTCTCATAAATGGCCAGTGAGTTCTGTATTGATCTGTTTTTGCTAAATCAATTTCCAAAACTTTTACTTCTTCCTCATCATGCGATGCTTTGTATAAAATAGTACCGAAAGGATTGGTGATAAATGAACCACCCCAGAATTTCATCGCACCATTTTGTTCCAGCCCCACTCTATTTACACTTACCACATGCACACCATTAGCTACAGAGTGGCTGCGTTGAATCGTTTGCCAGGCATTGTATTGCTCTGTATTCGTTGCTTCATCCTGTGCAGTGGCCCAGCCAATAGCAGTTGGGTAAAATAATATCTCCGCACCCATCAAAGCTGTAATTCTTGATGCTTCAGGGTACCATTGATCCCAGCAAATCAATACTCCGATGGTAGCAAATTTTGTTTTGAAAACTTTATAGCCCAAATCACCGGGGGTGAAATAAAATTTTTCATAATAAGCCGGGTCATCAGGGATATGCATCTTACGGTACTTGCCGAGATAAGTTCCGTCTGCATCAATAACAGCCGTTGTGTTATGATAAAGACCTTGTGCTCTTTTTTCAAATAAAGAAGCAATGATAACAACGCCCAACTCTCCCGCTATTTTTTGTAATGATTCAGAAGATGGGCCGGGAATTGGCTCTGCCAGTTTAAAATTTTCATAATCTTCCACATCGCAGAAGTACAAAGTAGTAAACAACTCTTGCAGGCAAACAATCTGTGCCCCACCGGCTGCAGCTTTCTTCACCCCTTCAATTGCTTTGGCTAAGTTCTCTTCTTTATTATTGGTACAAGTCATTTGCACCAGACCAACTTTTACTTTACTCATCCTTTTTCAAATTAGAGAACAAAATTAGCCAATTTTCGTGGACGAATCCAATGGACATCAGTCAATCATTTAATACTGGTTTCTGTAAACGATGCTTAACGGCCCTCTATAAAATTCTTTACTAAAACTACTGCCGCCAAAGCCAATCCTTTCATAAGTTTTTCTTTTTATACGGAACTCGTAGGTAGAATCCGAAAGACGATCCCGAACGGCAAAAAAATATTCGCTAGATTTCTTTGCCTTATTCGTCCATTTACGGACAATAAACCCGTCAATACTTATACGCTTTTGAGTGGGAAAACTCGTATTGATCACCCTCAAAACCCCGATGGTCATTATGAAAGATAAAATAAAGAAAATAATGGGTATTGCTATTTTACCTCCTTTCTTTTGAACGCTATACCCTTTTGGAAAAACTCTGGTAAAATAATAAGATAGGGCCGTGCCAACGACCAATGTAATGAATAACATAAGGAGCCATTGATTACGAATCAGTTTATTGTTCGCTCCAAGCTCTACATACTGTCCCCCTACCATTCCAATAATACCTGTTACGGCGTACAAGAGGATAAATGATACATATATGAATTTGCGCATAGCAAATAATTTTTACGCTGAATTTCGCCCTGCATTAATGATCCCGAACGAACAACGCATCACAAGCTTCTCATAAGTCTCCTTCACCGGTGCCTGCACCAGCTGCTCATCCAGTTCTCTTATTTTGGTTAGAGCATATTGTTGAATGGTTAACAATGGCAACACTATTCTTTCCCGCATGCCAATTGATAATTGCTCTACCGGGTAGCCTGCCATCAACTCTCCTTGTCCGGTTATTTTTGATAAGTATTGTTTCGTCAGTTCATATTCTTCCTGTATCATCTGCCATATCTCACCAAACTGCTTATGCTTTGCTAAAAAAGCAGTCAATGGAAAGAAAGATTTCATCATCGCCATTTCACAATTATCCAATAGTGTTTTAAAGAATAATGATTGATGATATAACTTTTGTAATTCCAGCAACTTTCCTTTTTTCTCCATTTCCTTTAATGCAGAGCCAACACCATAATAGCCTGTTACATTTTGTTTTAACTGGCTCCATGAACCGGCAAAAGGGATAGCTCTTAAATCTTTTAATGATAAACCTGATGATGCTCCCCGTTTAGCAGGGCGGCTGCCAATATTTGTTTCGCTGTAAAACCGCAATGGGCTTACCTGCAATAAATAATCTGCCAGATAAGGATGGTCTTTAAGTGATTTGTATGAATTATAACTGGCTTCTGATAATTCTTGTAATAATGTTTCTTCTTTTTCAGTAAGTGTAATATCCTTATTAGAAAATAAATCATTGGAGATGCCGGCATTCAATAATTGTTCAATGTTAAACTGTGCTGCATCTATCGTTCCAAAGTTGGAACTCACTGTTTGTCCCTGTATCGTTAGTTGTATTTCTTTATTCGAAATATTATGTCCCATGGAAGCATAAAACTTATGCGTCTTTCCACCACCTCTTGAGGGCGGGCCACCACGACCATCAAAAAATATCACATCCATACCGAATTCTCTGGATATAGCGGTCAATTCTTCCTTTGCTTTATAAATACTCCAGTTGGCCATCAGGTAGCCACCATCTTTAGTACCGTCTGAAAAACCAAGCATAATCGTTTGCCGGTAATTTCTTCTTTTCAAATGAGCCTTATAAGCCGGGTTGGTATATAAAGTTCTCATCACTCCTGCTGCATGTTGCAAATCATCTACGGTTTCAAACAGCGGTACAATATCAACATTCATTTCCTCTTGCTTCCATCCGCCTAATAGAAATAAGCCATACACTTCCATCGCATTTAATGCACTGTTGCACTGGCTGATGATGTAACGATTGCATCCATCAGCACCATTAAATTGCTGTATTGTTTTTATTGCAGCAATTGATTTCAGCGTATCCTTATAAACAGGCTCGTCCAGCAAATCAACATCAACCACTTCAGTTATGGACGAAAGAGCATTTATTTTTTCATCGTCAGTAAGGCTTGCATAGTTGCCGGGAAGCGAAACACCCTTACCTGCAATTGTCTCCAGCACTTTTGCATGCACCGTACTTTCCTGCCGTATATCTAATGTAGTAAAGTGAAGACCAAAAATTTCAATCTTATTAATCAGGTTATTCACCATATGAAGAAATAACCCATTGTGCTGATGTATGATAATATCTTTTATCTGTAAGAGGGGTTGTAGTATTTCTTCCTTTCTTAAATTGGTTTTATACCCCGGTATAAAAAGATTGTTATACAGTTTACTTTCTAATTCCTGTAGCAATACATCTACGCCTTCAAAAGTTAATCTTCTACGTAATCGTCTTACATCAAGATAATAACATTTAATAATACCGCCCCTCAATGCATTGGCCACCTGTAAGGTTATCTCACTTGTTACAAACGGATTGCCATCTCTATCGCCACCCGGCCAGAAGCCCATTCTAATAACAGGATTATTTTTATCTACTGCATCGGGAAACTGATTTTTTAATGTAGAAATAATTCTTCCGGCTGCCTGATAAAAAACATTTTCGAGATACCAGATAAGACTTACTGCCTCATCATACGGAGTAGGTTTTTTCTTTTTAAAGAAAGGTGTTTTACCAAGCTGTTGCAGATAAGTATTAATAAGACCAGCATTATTATCCGATAATGCTTTTGACAAATCATTGATGATACCTAAAACAGAACCAGGGTAAAACTGGGTGGGGTGGGCAGTTAATACCAATCGTATTCCAAAATCTTTTAGCTTTTCGCCCAGCTCATTTTCTTTACTCCCTTGTATTATTTCCGATTCAAGTTGCTTCAACGTACCAACGCCATTCAGGTCATTTACATTTCTAAAAGCTGCATCTTCTAATGCATCAAACAACACCACCTGCCTTTCTACATATTGTACAAACCGGAACAGTAAATCATTCCGTTCATTTTCTTTTGTGTAAGTAG
The DNA here is from genome assembly GCA_031415255.1 of Chitinophagaceae bacterium. Classification (GTDB taxonomy): domain Bacteria; phylum Bacteroidota; class Bacteroidia; order Chitinophagales; family Chitinophagaceae; genus JJ008. The sequence goes on from JANORJ010000017.1 coordinate 5,095, forward strand.
TATGTTTATTAAAAAAGTCTTCGACAATTTCAACGGGGCTGAGTTTTTTCTTATAGCCTTCTTCGCAGTTGTTGGAAAGTAATGATAACAGGATACCTGTTTTTTCAATCCGGTGAAATGGTAATGATGTAAAAAGGCTGTTGTATAGCTGAAATTTTATACCTACCTCGTTTCTGAATTGCTGTAAAGCCCTGTTGGATGAGTTATCCATTTTATTGATTTATACAATTGATTAAATTACAGCAAGCAGCCAGTGAAAATAATCAATTTTATCAATAAAATCAGATAGCCTGGTGGTTGAATGGTTGCAATACCATTTCACTTACAACAGCTCTGGCAGGTTGTTGACAAAGAAACCAAATAGCTTTGGCGGCTTCCTCTGCTTGAATCATTTTTTCCCGCTGCACCCGCAAATCAATAGTATCCCAAAAGGGTGAATCAACGCCACCCATAAAAATATTGGTGATACGTATGTCTGTTCGTTTGATTTCTTCTCTTATGCTTTGCATCATTCCCAGCAGTCCGTATTTGCTGGCACTGTAAGCTGCTGCTCCTGCCATTGGTATCTTTCCCAGCACACCGGGTATGTTTATGATTAAACCTTTCTTTACTTCTTTCATAGCAGGTAGAAAAGCTTTTACCAATAGAAAGGGACCGTATAAATTAAAATTGAGTGTTTGCAGAAATTCTGTTTCAGACAGTGTTTCAACCGGTTTTATAATCCCAACACCAGCTGCGTTAATAAGTATGTCTATGGTTGGATAAACACTAAAATATTTTTCCTTCAATGCCTGCACTTCTTCGGGCTTTGAAATATCAAGCACAAAAGTTTTATTCATTGTCACACCAGCTGCTGCAGCAACCAAAGCAAGTTTATCTGCATTACGACCAGTCAGAAAAACATTTGCACCACTGCCAGCAAGTAATTTAGCTGTGCCTGAACCAATGCCACCCGTTGCACCAATAACGAGAACATTCTTTCCTTTTAACGATTCCATACTTACTATTTCTAATTCAACAAAGAACTAAGCCGTTTGTTGAATTAAAAAACCCCTTGTTTGAAACAAGGGGTTGAAGTATAGAAAAAAGTTGATTTATTATTCAGCGGCTTTTTCTTCTGTCGCAGTTGCTTCATCAGTTGTAGCATCTGCCTTTTTCTTGGTAGTACCGGCACGACGGGTTTTCTTGGTAGCAGCTTTTGCTTCACCTTTACCCTTACCATAAATCTCGTTGAAGTCAACCAGTTCAATCATCGCTGTTTCAGCATTGTCACCAACCCTTGCACCTAACTTGATGATACGGGTATAGCCACCGGGACGGCCAGCCACTTTATCTGCTACGCTACCAAACAATTCCTTAATCGCTTCCTTATCCTGCAGGTAACTGAATACCACACGACGCTGGTGAGTTGTATTCTCTTTTCCTTTGGTGATTAATGGTTCTACATATACTCTTAAAGCTTTTGCTTTAGCAGTTGTAGTTACAATTCTTTTGTGTTGAATTAACTGGCAGGCAAGGTTGCTAAGCAACGCATCTCTGTGTGCTTTCTTTACACCTAAATTTTTTACTTTGTCTCCGTGACGCATGACGTTTAGTTTTATTCAGTTGTACCGTGTCAGGAATTACAACCTACTGTTATAAGAAATATAATCGAGAATCCTTAGTCATTAGTCAGGACTACTGACTCACGACTCATTACTCCAGACTCGTTTTAGAATTCGCTTAAATCAATACCCAGTTTTGGTAAATCCATGCCAAAGCTCAGTCCTCTTTCGAGTAACACTTGCTCAATTTCAG
>JANORJ010000018.1:0-5376 GCA_031415255.1 Chitinophagaceae bacterium
TTTGGAAAAGAGAAAGTATATGCAGTAGCTAAAGGAGCATTGGCTAAACATGACCGTTCAGACAAATTCAAAGCGATTCAGGAAGAACTGATGGAGTACCTGAGAAAAGAATATATTAAAGAAGAAGGTGGAAGCCTGCCCGAGGATGTGAAAAAATGGGCAAAGACGTACTATGCCGATTTGCAATATGATGTGGTAAGAGATATGATTCTGAACGATAAAGTTCGTTTGGATGGTCGTAAGTTAGATGAGGTTCGTGGATTGAATATGGAAGTAGATGTATTGCCTTCACCGCATGGCGCAGCATTATTTACAAGAGGTGAAACACAGTCACTTACAACGGTTACTTTAGGAACTCCATTAGACGCAACTTTATTAGAAAGTGCAGCTGTTTCTGACTATTCTAAATTCTATTTACACTATAATTTCCCTCCATTTTCTACTGGTGAGGTGAAGATGATGAGAGGTGTTGGCCGTCGTGAAGTGGGTCATGGTAACCTTGCCATGCGTTCATTGAAAAAGATGATGCCGGGTGGTGATTTTCCTTATACGGTTCGGGTGGTGAGTGATATCTTGGAATCAAATGGTTCGTCATCTATGGCTACCGTTTGTGCAGGTTCTCTTGCCTTAATGGATGCAGGTATTGCTATTCCGAAACACGTCTCTGGTGTGGCTATGGGATTGATAAGCAAAGGCGATCAATTCGCCGTGTTGACAGACATTTTGGGTGACGAAGATCATCTGGGAGATATGGACTTTAAAGTGACCGGAACCCGAGATGGTATTTGCGGTGTGCAAATGGATATAAAAGTAGATGGTCTTAGCATGGATGTAATGCGTAAGGCATTGTCACAAGCTAAAGAAGGTCGTCTGCATATTTTGGATGCGATGTATGAAACCATACCTGCGGCCAGAGAAGATGTGAAGCCACATGCACCTCGAATGGTGAAGTTGTTTATTGATAAAGAATTCATCGGCGCTGTAATCGGGCCAGGTGGTAAAGTGATACAGGAAATTCAAAGAGAAACTGGTACAACAGTTAATCTGGAAGAGAAAAACAATATGGGTGAAATCAGCATTTTCGGTACGAAGAAAGAAGGTGTTGACAAAGCAGTTTCTTGGATTAAAGGAATTACCGCTGTTCCATCTGTTGGTGATGTGTATGAGGCAGTGGTAAAATCAATAATGCCGTTCGGTGCATTCGTAGAGTTTATGCCGGGCAAGCAAGGATTGGTGCACATCAGTGAAGTAAGTTGGAAACGTTTGGAAACATTGGAAGGATTGGTACATGAAGGTGATGTAATGAAAGTGAAATTGATTGGTACGGATCCTAAATCTGGTAAATTCAAGTTGTCGAGAAAGATTTTGATGCCGAAGCCTGAAGGACAGCAAGGCGGCGGAGATAACAGACAAGACGAAGGACGTAACTAAGCCCCCATCCCCTGAAGGGGAGTTAAGAATCGTAAAATAGTTAATAGCCTCAATTGTTTGGGGCTATTTTTTTTGAGCCACGAAATCACACGAAACGACACGAAAAAAATACAAACTCCATTTCGTGTAAATTAGTGTGATTTCGTGGCTAACTTTATTTCATTGCCGAAGGCAATTGTAATTTGTATTTAATTGTATTCATTTGTGTTATTCGTGGCTAACTTGTATTCATCTGTGTTAATCCGTGTTAATCTGTGGCTAAACTGTATTTATCTATGGCAACTTACATTCAAATAGAGTTTCAAAACGTATCGCCAGCACAATCCGATGTACTCATTGCGCAATTAAGTGAAATTGGTTTTGATGGTTTTGAAGAAGAAGAGAAATCCCTCAAAGCATTTATCCCCACCAATGATTTTATAGAAGCCGCCGTAAAAGAAATTGCTGCCAGCCATAGTCTTTCCTTTACTCAATTAACCATAGAAGAAACCAATTGGAATGCTGTATGGGAATCAAATTTTCAACCGGTAGTAGTTGATGATTTTGTTGGCATCCGTGCCGATTTTCATGAACCGATAACAGGAGTAGAGCAGGAGATTGTAATTACACCAAAAATGAGTTTTGGTACTGGTCATCATGCCACCACATTTATGATGATTCAGCAAATGAGAGAAATTGATTTCACTAACAAATCAGTTTTCGACTTTGGTACCGGCACCGGTATTCTCGCCATACTTGCAGAAAAGTTAGGAGCTGCTAAAATTTTCGCTGTTGATTATGATGAATGGAGTATAGAAAATGCGGAAGAAAATTTAAAAAAAAATAACTGTTCAAAGTTCGAATTAAAAAAAGCTGACCATGCAGCAGGTGTGGAGCAGTATGATATTATTCTTGCCAACATTAACAAGAATGTGATATTGGATAATTTTTCTTCTTTGGTAAAACAATTAGCTCCCAACGGTATATTATTACTCAGCGGTTTATTAGAAACTGATGAAATGGAGATAGTAGACGTAGTAAAAAAATCCCCACTCATTTTCGGCAGAAAAATTGCGATGAACAAATGGATAGCAGTAAGGTTTAATAATTAATACAGCTTTACGGGTATATTAATTTAATGTTACGACTTTCAATTTTTACTTATTTTTGTACTTCCCCAATGAGGGTTCTATGAACGAACTTTTATTAATTATTTTGGCCTATCTGATTGGCAGCATACCCACTTCTGTGTGGGTGAGCCAGCATTTTTTTGACATAGACATCCGTGACTATGGCAGTGGAAATGCCGGTGCTACTAATACTTATCGTGTACTCGGTCCTAAGTGGGGTACTATTGTGATGGTAACAGACATGATAAAAGGAATTGTGGCAGTAAAACTGGCCCTTTTATTACCTGCTTATGCTGACAGTGAGGTAAATCTTCAGAATCTTCAAACTGGTTTAGGTCTAGCTGCTGTAGTGGGGCATATATTCCCCATCTGGGCAGATTTTCGTGGTGGAAAAGGGGTGGCAACTTTGTTTGGTCTTGTTTTGGGTATTTCTCCATGGACAGCTCTTAGCTGTGTCGCTATTTTTACTCTTGTACTTTATCTTACACGGTTTGTTTCATTAAGCTCAATCCTTGCAAGCATTGCCTTTCCTGTTTTTATCCTTGTAATATTTAATGTGGAGAATCCGGCTTACCGAATTTTTGCTATTGCTGTTGCGCTGATGGTGTTATTAACGCATCAAAAGAATATTGGTCGTTTAATAAGTGGAAGCGAAAGCAAAGTGCCTATTATGAAAAACCGTGACCGCCGCCGCCAACGCCGCCGGGATGCCCGCATCAATGATTAATGCTGTTGTAGCTAAACAACAGTGGTTAGCAGGCAAAAACTTTACCTCAAACAACAAAAATAAATGGTCTTTATGCCAACTTGGTATAATGATTGAACGTCATAATAAAAATTCAACAAAATGATACAAAAAATCACTTCGTTTTTAATTTTATCCGCTTTATTGATTTCCTGCTCCCAAAATGCACTGTCAGGAAAAAAGCAACTGACTTTGCTACCAGAATCTGAATTGCAAACAATGGCGGTGAGTGAATACCAGACATTTCTTTCTGCTAACAAAGTAGTAGCTAAGTCAAATAACAGAGACGCTGAAATGGTGAATCGGGTAGGACTACGCATTGTAAAAGCGGTGGAAACTTATTATGCAGATAAAGGTATGTCTGATAAGCTCACAGGATTTAAATGGGAAACAAACCTAGTTGATGATAAAGCTGTAAATGCCTGGTGTATGCCCGGTGGAAAAATTGTCGTTTACACAGGGATTTTACCCGTAACTCAAAACGAAGCTGCATTGGCTGCAGTAATGGGCCATGAGGTTTCTCATGCTTTACTGCAACATGGTAATCAGCGAATGAGTCAGGGTATTTTGCAGCAATTGGGTGGCGTGGCATTATCAGTTGCTGTTGCCAATAAACCAGCTGAAACTCAAAACCTTTTCTTAACAGCATTTGGTGTTGGTTCACAAGTAGGGGTTATGTTGCCTTTTTCCAGAAAAAATGAATTAGAAGCCGACCGTTATGGCCTGATATGGACAGCAATGGCGGGTTATAACCCACAAGAGGCCATTGGTCTTTGGGAAAGAATGGAAAAGCTTTCAAATGGCCAGAAACCGCCAGAATTTTTAAGTACTCACCCCACAGAAGGTCGCAGAATAGACCAGTTACAGAAATTTATGCCTGAGGCATTAACTTATTATAAGCCAATGGGTAAATAAGCATATTATATCGTGGAAATCCCGTTTCGCCTTAGGCGAGACGGGATTTTTATTTAGTTTAATGCTAGAACTACCGGTTTTTTTACATTACCTTTGCCCTCCCTTCCCTGAGAACTCTGTCGCCAATACCCACGAACCGGGAACAATTGTCAGAAACCTTTAAAATCTCTTCTAAGTATGTCACAAACTGTTTTTGAAAAGTTACAACTGGCAGACGAAAAGAATCTTTTAATTCAGGGTTTGCCCTCTTCCATCGAGAAACAATTCAGCAAATTATCTTTCTGCAAAAACATGACACCGCTGTTAAAAACACGGAAAATTGACTTTGCGTTAGTATTCGCCGTAAGCGAAAATCAGTTGAATGGTATTCTTAAAGATGTGATGCCTTCTTTGAAGGACGGGTCAAAATTCTGGGTAGCGTACCCCAAAACCACCTCTAAAATCGTAACAGACCTAAACCGTGACCGCAGCTGGAACAGGCTTACCAACGATGGCTACGAAAGCATTGAAAGGGTAGAACTGGACCATGTGTGGAGTGCAATGCGGTTTGTAAAAGGCGATGAAAATGCAAGAGATGGTGAAGTAGCCCTTTCCCGTAAAAGGGAACCGGCCGCAATGGCAGAATAATACCAGTTATAGTTGAAATTATTTAGGTTTGTTGTGAAAGCAACAAACCTTTTTTTATTCATACAACGAAGTATGTTCTTTAAGTAATTTACCCCCTTCAAAAAAATAGCAAAGTAGTATGGCATTCCTTAATGTAGAGATTAAAGCCCGCCTGAACACAACGAACGAAAATAATGTAGCCGGGAAGGTAAAATGCTATGATGCATCCTTTGTCCGAAATTATTTAAAAGCAGCAGGCGCAGATTTTAAAGGTGTCGACGAACAAACTGATACCTACTTCAATGTGCCCAATGGAAGATTAAAACTACGAGAAGGAAATATTGAGAACAATCTAATTTATTATGAAAGAACAAATCAGGCTGGTCCTAAGCAATCACATTTTAACCTGGTAAAAATAGAAGATGCCAAAGGATTGAAAGAAGTGTTGACAAAATCAAATGGTATAAAAGTGATAGTGAAGAAGCGAAGAGAAATTTATTATATCGGCAACGTTAAGTTTCATATTGATGAAGTGCCGAAGCTTGGTTCGTTTGTAGAAATAGAAGCAGG
>JANORJ010000019.1:0-4031 GCA_031415255.1 Chitinophagaceae bacterium
ATTGAGAGCAGCACTAAACTCTGCCGCAGTCGCTTTACTATAATTACCCCTTACCCCAAAATCAACAGCATGTTTAAATTTAGCTTGCAGTTGGCGAGCAGTTCTAAGCAAAACCCTACTGGTATTTTTAACTGCATTTCCTGCGTTAATTCCAACAGTAGACGTTTTCAATATAACATTTGGAATAACAACTGTTAGACCCAAATTCAATGCATTTTTTGCCGCCTGTTCTTCTGATAAATCAGGATCCCACATTGGGTCATCTTCATGTTCTAAATTTCGAATATAATCTTCTGTCGCAGCCTTTATATAATCATCATAAGTATAGCTAAGGTCTTTGTCCCAGGAATATCCCGTAAACTTTCCGCTTGTTTTATCAAAAATGGCCACAAATCGTACAGCGCCATTTCTGGCATGTTCACCTGTGATAGTAAAGGCCTTTACACTTCCTGACATTGGTTGAATACTTAGTTCCCCAACTTTTACTGTCTGGCCTTTAAAAAATTCGGGATTATCATCAGGGAAATACATTTTTTGCCCTCCCGGTGTAAAATGTACATCTCCCGCCATCCTCGTTGTCAACTGCCCGTTAATCATACCGGCCGTCTCCGCCATATTGGTAATAAATGCTGCGGATTTTAAAATATTAAGACCTATGTTTATTTTAGAGAGTATAGGGCTGGCTTTGAGTAGTGCCTGGAATGCTTTGTCAAAAAATATAGTCAATGCGGATGTACCTGGACAGAATAATATACTGCCTCCGCTCGGGTCAATTAAATTAACCGGGTCTCCAGCCAACCCTACATAAGGAGATGGAAACTCCTGATACGGGTCCTGCTGCACCCACCTTCCAACCTGTGCATCATAGTTTCTTAAATAAAAGTCATGCCATCCAATATCATCATCTAACTCGCTGTAAGCCCCTTGATACAGATAACCATTTTTCAAAGACCCCTCATAACTATCACCCAACTTTTTACTACTCAGTGTTGCAATCTTTAAGCCGTAAGCATAATAACTATTTCAGCCAGAAGGTAAACTGATGGCTAATTTCAAAGAGCAGCTAACTCTTAAAAATAACTAAAAACGCTCAATTTATGTCACTTTCAGAATTGATATGTGATATTTAATGAAAGCTGTTTTCGTCACCTTCCAACAGCCGGGTATGTGCTTTTTTTATCTTCTCATCAAGGTAGTCCTGCACTACAACAACGTAACGATAGAATTCTTTACTACCCGGTGCATGCCCCGATATTCTTCTTACCGAAGTTTCATCCACACCCATAAGCAAGAGGGTTGTAATCGCTGTTCGCCGCATGGTATGTACTGTTATGTGGTCATAAAACTTATAGGAATTACCTGTTTTTGTTTTTATCTCTATAGGCCGCCCCTGCTTATGTCTTATTTTGGGCAGGCTATAGTCCCACCCCGCCTTTTTCATAATTACTTTTATTTGCAGGTTTAAATTACTTCCTGCTAAACGGGGAAGCACATATCGACCAGCTTTCTTTTTGTATTTATCTATTATAGCGATGGCATAAGTAGGTAGCAGAATTTTTACTTCAGTTCCCGTTTTTTGGGTATTAAGTACTATATAAGTTCCTTCGCTGGTGTATTGAATATTCTTTTTAGTTAGTCGCATCAGGTCTTGTAAGCGGAGTGCCGCAATGCAGCCAAAAACAAAAATGTCTTTGGTTCTTTGTAAAGACTTTTGCAGGGATTGTTCAAACTCTTTATCAGTAATAAGAAACCGTAACTGAGAAGGGGATAATATGACCGGTGTAAAGTTATGTACAGGTATTCTGAATCGTTTATGAAATTCACCTATTGGTAATGCTTTTTCAACCGCCAGGTAATGAAAAAAAGCTTTTATTATTTTGAAAACAGAACTGCTATAACGATCATAACAACCTTTTTGAGTATAAAGGAATTCACTAAATTTCCTGAAAAATTTTATCCAATAGTTTTTCTCTTTTTGCATAACCCGAAGTGAACTGCGATGCAGAATGATAATACGTAACGGGTGTTCCTGTTTTCGTTCAAATTCTTCCAATAGCAAATAAGCACATTGGTACTGCTGAATAGTGCCAGGGCTGATCTTTTTTCCTGATGGCATCAGCCGTCTGCCGGTGGCAGATGCAGTTATGAACTTTTGAAACTGAGGAAGGAGCAATAGCTGCCGAGATTCTTTAATCATGTTATAAGTTTTGAATAAAGTTATTTCAGCAACCTTTGGCGATATACATGCACAAGTGAAATGCTTCTCTTATATTTCAGGCCTTCTGTTTTTACTTTATCTAAATGTTAATTTGGTATATACTGTAGAAAAAGAAAAAATGAAAACCTTTAACATCTTTCCTCATCTTGAAGAAAAATTTCCTGACTATAACATTCAAATCCGTATTAATGAAGAATTGGATACTATTTATAAGATAAATAGTAAAGACGGAATGGAACTATAGGAAAACCTTACCTAAGTTGTTTCAAACATTTTTGTAATAACTGTAACAGGAGAAAGATGGTTCTCTAAATTCAAACTTTGCTGCCAAATTATTAGAAGAAGGTATTTATGTTATCGGTTTCTCCTTTCCCGTGGTAGCGAAGGGGCAGGCAAGGATAAGAGTGCAATTAAGTGCGGCACATGAGCAGGCACATTTAGATAAAGCGATAGCAGGGTTTACTAAAGTGGGGAAGGAGTTGGGTGTGTTGAAATGAGGTAGCCGGAGGCAATAAAATAAAACTGCGAAGCTGAAAGCTTCGCAGAGTAGAAATGTTTTTTAAACGTATGAAAATTATCTTATTTAATATTCAACCCCTTTGCCAACTCCTTCAACGCATCAATCCCTACATTATCACCCCGCAATGAAACCAGGAAACGGTCGCCGCTGAAATAAGCAATTGTACACCTGTTCTTTTTTTTCTTGCAACTTTCAATTGCTTTGCCGCCATTAAAGTCAATTGTTTTTACATACTCATTTTCATCATCAGAGTTTATGTTTATCATACCCAGGTATTGCATACCAAACATACCAGCTCCACCGGGTCCGGCACAGTCCACAATTTCTAATTTCAGATCAGCACTGTCATCGATTTTATAAGTGGCATTGGCTACGGTGGTGCCCATGGCAGCATCGATGTCTATATTAGAAGCGGCAGCACCCATCAGCTCACCAGGCACCAGTGCTTTTAACTCGTCAGCCGTTAATGGCGTTAATTTTTCCAGTTCTTCTTTCCTTTTCAGCATATCCTGTGCAGCATCCTTTAGCTGGTATGGATCAATAATTACCTGTTCTTTACCATCTTTACTGGTAATGGTGGTGATGCTGTCTTTCGGTTTATCATTATTGCAGGCAATAACGATAAGTGATGACACAAGCAACGGGGCAAAAATCTGTTTCGTAGTCATAATAATTGTTTAGTACGTAAAATTACCTGAATTAGTGTTTTTACGATAAAAGAAATTGTCTAAGTAAAATTTCTAAATAAAAATGAAAATAAACGACTAAAAGCTATGAGAAGTAAGATCCCGGTATTATTTTCGTTGTCTACTACGATGATATAAAATCTACCCCCATCTTCCTCTGGAATTTCCTTAACTGATTTTTGACCCGTCTGCCATAGCTTTTGCGAAGGTGGTACCCAACTTTTAAACGAGTATGAAAAAATTATTGTTATCATTAGTTACAGTTGCACTATTAACTTTTTTACTGAGTTCTTGTGCAGCCACTAAAAGAGATTGCCAGGGAAATAAACACACCAAACAAAAAGGTGGATTTTATTTGTAAAAATTCTTATTCCGGTAAAAATGACTTTATCCCGTCCCGATTAAATCAGGACGGGATTTTTATTTTTGCTTTGTACTGCTAAGCCTCTTTATTGGTGGAGCAGTAATAAAACAACCGATATGAAATGTATAATGTTATTGTTAGCTGCTTTTATCTCTCTTTCTGCTATCAGCCAATCAACTTCTTTTCCCCAAAGCTGGGTAGGCAATTGGAAAGGCGAACTGGATTGGTACAGAACAGGTAAAG
>JANORJ010000020.1:0-1807 GCA_031415255.1 Chitinophagaceae bacterium
GACAGCCATTGTTTGGGATGTTGAAAATGGAAAAATTTTACATGTATTAAATCATGACCAGCAGGTAAAAACAGCCAAATTTAGTCCTGATGGTAAACATATACTAACAACTTCTTTTGATCGCTCTGCTAAAATCTGGGATGTTGAATCGGGTAAACAGGTAGCCAGTTTGAACAAGCACACATGGATAGTAAGAGCAGGTGAATATAGTTACGATGGAAAGTATATTACTACTGCATCAGGAGATGAAACTGCCATACTTTGGAATGGTGTCAATGGTGAATATATCAGAACCTTGTATGGCCATAAAGGATTTGTGTATAAAGCTTCGTTTAGTTCTGATAGTCGTCTTTTATATACGGCCTCACTCGACAGCACAATAAAGGTTTGGGATACCCGTGATGGAACCCTCTTGCATACGATGCCATTATTGGGTGCCAGTGTAAAATCTATTTCCTCTATTTATGGAGAAACAACTATTCTTACTTCAAAAGATGCCATATTTCATATATCAGATTCCACTCTCAATAATAACTCTTCGATTTTCTTAAAAGACTCGTTGTGTCTCGTTTTTACAGCAAAGGGAAATTACATGGGCGATAAAGAGATGGTAAAGTTGCTCTATTATATAACTGGCATTAGAACGTTGGGATATGACCAGCTTGATGTAAAATACAATCGTCCCGATAAAGTGTTGGAGGAGCTTGGCAATACTGATACCTTAATGATAAACAGCTACCGCAAAGCCTGGGATAAGCGGATTGTAAAGCTGGGTATTGATACCATTCAATTCAGTGATGGATATAGTGTGCTGGAGGCCGATTTTGTTAACAAAGATGGCATAGCCTATGAACAAAAAAACAGAAAACTTATTTTACGAATTAAAGGAATAGATAATTCTTTCAAACTTGCTCGCTTTAATATTTGGGTGAATGAGGTTCCAGTATATGGCCAGCGGGGCATCAGCATAAAAAATAACAACAGTGTTGATACCTCAATTGCTATCAATTTATCACAGGGAGAAAATCGGATTGAAACATCCATTACCAATGTAAACGGAACGGAAAGTTACCGCATACCACTTATAGTAAACTATGCCCCGGCTGTAAAGCAAAAAGAAAAAATCCGGTTTGTCGGAATCGGCATCGACAAGTTTGCTGACAAGCAGTACAACCTGCAATACAGCAGCAAAGATATCCGGGATTTAGCAAAGAAGTTGAAAGGAAAATATGGTAACGACATTATTATAGATACATTATTTAATCAGAACGTTACTATTAACAATGTAAAAGCAGTAAAGAAAAAATTATTACAAACTTCGGAAAATGATAAAGTAATAATTGCTTACTCCGGCCATGGTATGTTGAATAGTGATTTCGACTACTATCTTTCTACTTACTCCGTCAATTTTGATAAACCAGAACAAAACGGATTGCCCTATGATGAATTAGAAAATTTATTAGACAGCATACCGGCCCGAAAAAAACTGCTATTGATAGATGCCTGCCATAGTGGTGAAGTGGATAAAGAAGATCTTATTAGATTAAATGCAAGTTCTGATTCATTAATAAAAGGAGTAGAACCGGTTGCCTATAAACAAGAAGGTCGTATTGGATTAAAAAACAGTTTTGAACTAATGCAAAGCCTATTTGTGAATGTGGGCAAAAGCACCGGAGCTACTATTATCTCTGCGGCGGCAGGAAAACAGTTTGCCTTGGAAAGAGACGATTAAAAGAACGGAGTTTTTACTTTATCTATATTGGAAGCCAAGAATAAATATCCAACAATGCGAAAAAGAGCACTGAAA
>JANORJ010000021.1:0-2551 GCA_031415255.1 Chitinophagaceae bacterium
GCAAAATCGGCAGCCACTCTTTCTGCAGCTTCTTTTTCTATTTGTAATAAATCCGAGTCTGGTATTCCTCTTTCCAACAATCTGTTTCGTAGTTGAGGAACCGGGTCATGCTTTTCATGTTTGTCCCAATCAACTTGTGTACGATAAAAATCACTTCGTACACCACTGGTATGATGGCCGAGCAATGGTGTTTCTGCATGCACTAAACAGGGTTTTCCTTCTTGCCGTACAAATTCACATACTTCTTTCATTACTTTGTATGATGCTTCAAAATCACTTCCATCTACTTGCACCCTGTTCATTCCTTTGAACCCTGCTACATATTCATAAGCATTCATAGACCTCGACTCGCCGGCGGATACACTGATGCCCCAATTATTATCCTGCACCAAAAAGATAATGGGCAATTGTTTTAAAACAGCAAACTGCATGGCTTCACTTACTTCTCCTTCAGTTACACTGGCATCACCCATTGAGCAAATTACAATCGGCAATTCTCCATTCACACCTTTTTTTAATCGGTCAGGATTTGTTTTTTCCCAATACCGTATTCCCTGCGCTATACCAGTTGTTGGAATGGCTTGCATACCCGTGGCACTACTCTGGTGAATGATTGTTGGCATGTCATCACTCTTATAATTCGGATGCGAATAATATTCACGGCCACCGGAAAAGATATCATCACTTTTCGCCCGCAATTGCAGCATCTGCTGATACGGTGTAAAGCCAATGCCTTGCAACATACTTTCATCCCGGTAATAGGGACTTACAAAATCCTGCGGTTGCAATTGAAAAGCTGTGGCTAATTGAATTGCTTCATGTCCTCTTGAAGTGGAATGAACGTATTTGCAAATAGAACGATTGGCCTCATAGGTTTCAGCCATTACTTTTACCTGGCTCATTAAACGGTAGGCCCGGAGTAATATATTGGTATCAATCATTTGTAGCAAGCAATAATTAGCAAATTTATATTAAAGTCCAACGTCATAAAAAACTAAAGCCACCTGCTACTGCAAATGGCCTTTTATAAGCAATTGGTCAGATTTATTTTACTTCCAGTTCAAACATGCTGTCATCTTCAATAAAGGCTTCCAGTTGATCTCCCACCACGGCCTCACCCACACCAGCCGGTGTGCCGGTAAAAATAACATCGCCGATATTGACAGAAAAAAAGTTAGAAATATAGGCTACTATTTTATCAAAACTATGAATCATAGTAGAAGAGTTAGCCTGCTGTACCAATTCCTTATTTTTATACATACAGAAATTGATATCTTTTTTGTTCTTGATATTTGCCACCGGAATCCACTTACCTATCACCGCTGAGTTATCCCAGGCTTTTGCTTTTTCCCAGGGCAATCCTTTTGCTTTTAATTCATTTTGAATATCCCTTGCCGTAAAATCTATTCCGGCTGTTATTGCATCATAATACTTACCGGCAAATTTGTCCTGTATGTATTTACCATTTTTACTGATACGCAATACCAGCTCACATTCATAATGCAGTTCATTGGTAAACTCGGGATAATAAAACGGCGTATGCGGTTGCAGCAAAGCACTTTTAGGTTTCATAAAGATTACCGGTTCATCGGGAACTTCATTTCCTAATTCTTCAGCATGTGCTACATAATTACGGCCAACACAGAAAATTTTCATAACGTGAAGTGTTTTTTAATAAATACATCGGATACATGAAATGACTGTTCTTCCCATATATTCAGGCCATCATTATGTCAATTGGATTTTAAGAATCCCGATATCCATCGGGAAAGGTCGGGCTGCTAAAGTAAGTAATCAATCTCATTTCTCATAGCGAAAAGTCCTGATTATTTACCTGGTTCATAGCGGTTGCAATACCCTGTGCTGCAAAGGTTTCAATCACATCCACCGATTTATCTATTTTTAATTTTACTAATGGCTCTTCTACTTTTTGCCATTTGCTCAATACAAACTCGGCCTGCATCCCTTTGGGATAATCGTTTCCAATTCCAAAACGTAGTTTAGGATACCCGTTTGTTCCCAGTACCTCTTGCAAGCTTTTTAATCCATTATGGCCTGCGTCGCTCCCGGTTGGTCTCACTCGAAGTTTGCTTAACGGTAATGCCAAATCATCTACCACCACCAACATATTTTCTAACGATATTTTTTCTTTGTCCATCCAGTATTTAACGGCTTTACCGCTCAAGTTCATAAAGGTGGTGGGGCAAATACAAACAAAGATTTTTCCTTTCCATTTTATTTCTGCCACATAAGCCAGCCGGCTCACACTAAGCGAGCCTCCATGCTTTTGCACAAAGGCATTCACCACATCAAAGCCGATATTATGCCTGGTGTGAGCATACTCATCACCAACATTTCCCAAACCAACTATCAAAAATTTCATACAAGTATTTAGGTAAATCAAATATCGGATTTAGTCAATTAAAAACCCGTCCCGATAGCTATCGGGACGGGTTTCAATATGCTTATTAAAAAAAATTATTTCTTTCCTTTAGCAGCGGCAGGAGCAGCCTTGGCGCCAGCAGCAGGAGCAGCGGCTGCAGCAGGGGCA
>JANORJ010000022.1:0-8181 GCA_031415255.1 Chitinophagaceae bacterium
TCTTCGCTGCAATAAGGAGGTGGAGCCAATCTGGTTTTGCACTATCAACCGGGCAGCATCTTCAAACAATGAATCTCTGTCCGACATGTCGAAATCTTTCCCCTCTAGTTCCTTTTCATCAATATATTCCGGAAGTAAAAAAGTTTCAGCAGGCCCACGTTGATCACCAATAAACTCAACAATTTTTTCAACCTCTGGTGTATCAACAAATGCGCATTGCAAACGGGTTAACTCTCCATGATGAGAAATCAGCATATCGCCTTTGCCAATCAGTTGTTCAGCACCACCTGTATCCAAAATGGTTCTTGAGTCAATTTTCGATGACACTTTAAAGGCGATCCTGGAAGGGAAGTTGGCTTTAATGGTACCAGTAATGATATTTACTGACGGACGTTGTGTGGCAATGATAAGATGAATTCCAACTGCTCTTGCCAACTGTGCCAACCGGGCAATAGGCATTTCGATTTCTTTGCCCGCGGTCATTATTAAATCTGCAAACTCGTCTATTACCAGAACAATAAAAGGAAGATACTGGTGACCTTTTTGCGGATTCAGTCTCCGCTTAATGAATTTCTCATTGTACTCTTTAATATTTCTGGCACCAGCTTCTTTCAGTAAATCGTAGCGGTTATCCATTTCAATACACAAGGCATTAAGGGTGTGCACTACCTTCTTAGTATCAGTTATGATAGCGTCCTCTTCGCCAGGCAGCTTTGCCAGAAAATGCTTTTCAATATGCCTGTAAACACTCAGCTCAACTTTTTTCGGGTCAATCAACACCAGTTTCAGCTGTGAAGGATGTTTTCTATACAAAAGGGAAACAAGAATTGCATTCAATCCAACAGATTTACCCTGACCGGTAGCCCCTGCCATTAGAAGATGGGGCATGGAAGTAAGATCTACTATGAAATTTTCGTTGTCGATTTTTTTTCCAATTGCAATAGGCAGGCTATGCGTATTATGTTGAAATTTTTCTGATTCGAGCAGTGTTTTCATACTCACCACCGTCTTCTTTACATTTGGCACTTCAATACCAATCGTCCCTTTGCCGGGGATAGGCGCAATTATACGAATGCCTAATGCTGCAAGGCTCAATGCAATATCATCTTCGAGATTTTTAATTTTAGAAATACGGACTCCGGCGGCGGGAACAATTTCATATAAAGTTACCGTTGGCCCAACCGTAGCACTGATTTTTTGAATATCGATAGAATAATTTCTCAGCGTAGCGATAATCTGATTTTTATTATTCTCCAGTTCATTGGCATCTTGAAATATTTTTTCGCTGCCGTGTGTTTCCAGCAAGTCCAGTGTGGGATATTTATAATCCCGGAGGTCTAGTGTAGGTTCGTATGGCGGAAGGTTTTCTATTACTGATTTTTCTTCTTCATCTTCCACTTTTTCAGGTACTGCTTTTATCTCCAGCTCAAAATCTTCTTCCAGTTTTTTGGGAGCTGGTTTTTCTTTAATAACTGATGGAATATATTGTTCTATGGGTTCATTAACATTCAGCACATCATGTGTGTGAAGAATATCTTTTACAATTTCATTTTCAAATGGCTGGTCTCCTTCTGTCATCAATACTTCTTCCGGCTCGTCCTTCTCGGTTATCGTAAATTCATGTTTGAATTTTTCTTCTTCCGGAAAAATCACCACCAAACCCACATCTTTCTTCAACAAATTATCTTTTGAATCAATTGTGGTATTGTTATAAAGGTCGTTAACAGTTTGTCCGGTTGATACTGGTACAATTGGTGTTTCTTCGTCTTTTTCCTCTCCTTCTTCTTCATCCGCCATTACCTCTTCTTTCTTTTTCGGCAAATTAAACGCCGGATTAAACTGCCAGATAAAATAACCCAATGCCAACAAGAGCAACACAGCACCTGTGCCGAAAGTGCCAATGGCGCCAATCAGTTTTCGATTTATCATATCCCCCACTCCACCACCAAAGGCAAAATTATTTTTGGCAAAAACAAATGAAAGCAGAACAGAAAGTACCAGCAAGCCAACCGTTACATACTTCAGATTTTTCCAGATGGAAAATACCCGTTGGCGAAACAAAAGATTAACCCCTACTACAAAAAAGAAAGTGCAAATAAGGAATGATGCAATACCAAATGCTTTGAAAATAAAGAAGTGGGAAATAACAGCCCCGAATCGTCCCAGCAAGTTGGCAACCGGCTTATCATTATCCAACAAGGCAGAAAAACCTTGCTGTGCAATAGCCTGGTCTTCTTTCCAAGTAAATAAGTAAGAAACAAAGGAGATAAAGAGGAAAATGGCTATCAATAAAAAAAATGCGCCAACAATCTTCCAGGTCCGTTCATCACGGGCAAGGGCTTTCCAGTCAATTTTTTCTTCCTTTTCAGCCTTAAAGGCTTTCATCCCGACAGCTGTCGGGACGGATTTGGCAGGTTTTTTCTCAGGACTGTTTTTTGTTTTCTTTTTCAGCTTGGTAGCCATGGCAGCAAAGATAAACAGTTTGCTGTCAAAATATTACCTGAAAGTGGTATGCCGCAGGCTAGCAAAACCAATACTGAAGTATTACATTTGAAAGCCGGGATTTAACCCCCGGCCTGTCAAAGCTGAAAAATCTGCGTCACATATTTATTATCGTCCTCATCATTTTCACTTTTATTGATGCTGGTGCACAACCTGTGCAGCCGTCGAAAGAGGATAGTCTGGCGAATACCTATACCGACCTCAGCAAAGTTGGCCTGGAAAAAAAAATTAACCGGTTGGTAAGCAGTACTTACGTCGACAAAAATGTAAACCCGGAAACCAACTATTCTTCCTTACAATTTGTTCCCGGTCTACGGCACACCGGCTCAGTACCCAACGATTATGTAACGAAAAAAATAATACTGAAATTTAATATTTGTAATACTGCTGACACCAGCATTTCTGTTTATTTCTGTCCAGGTTTTTATTATCAAGATATCCGGCTGTATAAAGTGGTGCCGGGGGGTATAAAAAACCTACCCACTATTTTGCCAGAATTTTCTACTGGAATAGGCTATAGAAAAATTACTCTTCCCGGTCATGATTCTGCTACAATCATTGCGGAGCTGAGTTTTGTAAAAACATATAATAATGCTGTCAGACCCCGGCTGATACACTCACAATATTTACCAGCGTTTATAGCAGAACTGCATAGCGGATATAAACAAACTGACCAGATTACTTATGTATTTTGTGGATTACTGTTGATGATGATGTTGTTCTCGCTGGCTAATTTTTTACAAGGTGCCAATCCGGATTTTTTGTACTATTCCGGTTATGTTTTTTTTCTAGGGGGAATGTTATTTATGCAGACTGTTTTCCATTTTCGTACCACCTATTTCAGTTATTTTCTGGAAGGTTATCTGGATTTTATTTTACAATGTACCGGTATCATTTTCTATATGCTGTTTATGCAGCGGTTTTTAAATAGTCGCAATAATCACCCATTTCTTTATAAATTATACAATGCCGGCATCACCATGCTTATTACCTCAATGGTGGCGTATTCATTTTTTCATCATTTCACTGATAATTATAATACAGAATATCTTGTTGAAAGTACTACCAAACTATTGCTGCTGTTGATGATAATAGTTTTTTTGGTGTATAGCATCCGTCATTGGAAAGACAAACTGTTGCGCTATTTATTCTGGGGAAACTTGTGCCTGTTTATTTTTTCCCTTATTTCTCAAGTAGCTGTTTTTCTTGACCCGGTGTTTAAAAACTTACCGGGAATATTCAGCTCCTCCGTTATTTATTATGAAATTGGGTTGTTGTTGGAGCTTGTACTTTTCCTGTCAGCATTAAATTATAAAAACCGCCGCCAGTTGATCGCACAAACGAAAGAAAGGGAAATATTGAAAACACAAAACCAACTGCAGGAATATGAAAAAGAAATTGCTGTTTATAAGGCGCAACAGGGTGAACGGGAACGTATTTCGGCAGATATGCATGATGAACTTGGCTCCGGTATGACCGTTATCCGCCTGATGAGTGAAATTGCCCGCAATAAAATGAAAGAAAACACTCCGGTGGAAATTGAAAAAATTTCGTCTTCCGCTGATGATGTGCTGAATAATATGAATGCCATCATTTGGAGTATGAATAGCGGCAATGACACCCTGGATAATCTTGTTTCTTACATACGTTCCTGGTCGTTGGAGTATTTTGACAACACTCCAATTGACTGTAAAGTAAACACCCCTGCAGCTATTCCTGAAAAGGAAATAACAGGTGATAAAAGAAGAAACATTTTTTTATGTGTAAAAGAAACGTTGAATAATGTACTGAAACATTCAAATGCTACTATTGTTATTATTACAATAGAAACTACGAATGGTCTTCGCATACAAATAGCTGATAACGGAACAGGTATTGATTTGGAAAAACTTCGCCAGTTTGGCAACGGTTTAAAAAATATAGCCCAGAGAATGAAAAGCATCGAGGGATCTTTCAATATCGAAAACAGGAACGGCACTGTTACTACCCTTGAATTGTTCCTTTAATTATTTTTTCTTTAGCGCAGCTAATAAAAGGCATAGCCAGCCAGTAATAAAAAAGATACCGCCCAAAGGAGTAACTGGTCCAACAAATTTTACCGCAGTACTTCCCTGTATTTTTAGAAAAGTAAGCAGATAAAGTGAGCCGGAAAACAAAATAATACCAACTATAAAACAGATGCCCGACCATTTCATCCAATTAGCAGGAAGTTCATTATATAAAATAGCAACAGCCAGCAACGCCAGTGCATGATACATCTGGTATTGCACCCCGGTTTGAAACCCATGCAAAATTTTCTCGTCATTTGTAATGCTTTCCAGACCATGTGCCCCAAAAGCACCAATGGCAACAGCGAGTCCGCCAAAGATGGCAGCTGCGATAAGATAGTTTTTATGCATGAAATATTTTGTCAATCAGGTTTTCCAATTGCACCGGTTCTTCATCAACCGTTACAGTAGCCTGCTCGTAATAAATTCTTCTATCAGCAAATTTTTTACTGATAAAGGCTTTTAATTGTTCATCAGACAATTCTTTTATCAGCGGTCGCTTTTCTTTCTCCAACACTAATCTTTCAAACAATGTATCCAATGGTACATTTATCCAAACAGTGGTACCCGACTGGTTCATGTATTCTATATTATTAAAATAGCAGGGGGAACCGCCACCGCAAGACATTACAAAACTGTCGTGACTTTCGGCAATTAAATGCAGCACCTCTTTTTCCATCATCCGGAATTGCTCCTCTCCTTCGGTAGCAAATATTTCAGGGATTGATTTCCCCGCCTGCTCAGTCACTTGTTCATCGAGATCAAAGAAACGGATACCGAGTTTTTCACTCAGTAATCGTCCCCAATGTGTTTTGCCGGAACCCATAAACCCGATAAGAAATATACGCATAGACAATTTAGGTGCTAAGAAATAAATTTTTGGATGCCATAAAGATACTGCCAAATTTAATTATACCGGAAGTGAATAATCATACTACTTAAAAGGAATACAGTAAAGAGTATGAATTTTTTATTTTTCAAAACTATCTGTTCTAAATGGTGATGGTAAAAGCTTTAGCACATCGTTTGTATCCTGTACAATCCTGACTTGATATATATGCTAGTTTAATATTGATGACAGAAGTAGCTGCGCAATGACCATCCCCCAACCTTTAATGCCGGGCAAGTCGTGTTACTGCAGTAGGCAACATAAATTAACAAAGAGAATCAATAAATTCCATTCTTTGAATGAAGCTTAAAAGAGGTTATTTTTGAGGCATTGACCAACGAACAACTATTCCCCGGAATGAAGGAAAAACTACAGCTGTTAGCCACCCAATTAGAAGGAGATTTTTTTGATGATGTTACAATGCGTACCCTCTATGCCACTGATGCATCCGCCTATCGGGAGATGCCGCTTGCAGTAGCTATTCCCAAAACATTTGAAGACATAAAAAAGCTAATTGTTTTTGCGAGGAATGAAAAGACTTCGTTGATTCCAAGAACGGCTGGTACTTCACTGGCCGGACAAGTGGTAGGCAATGGTATTATTGTGGATGTGTCGAAACATTTTACAAAAATTATTGAACTGAATGTGTCAGAAAATTGGGTAAAGGTGCAGCCCGGTGTAATCCGGGATGAACTGAATATGTTTTTGAAACCGCATGGTTTATTTTTTGGGCCGGAGACTTCAACTGCTAATAGGGCGATGATTGGCGGAATGGTTGGGAATAATTCATGCGGTTCTAATTCGGTGGTGTATAGAAGTACAAGAGAACATTTGCTGGAAGTAAAAGCATTATTAAGTGACGGCAGCGAAGCAGCATTCAAATCATTAAACATTGATGCGTTTCATAATAAATGTGAAGGCGATAGTTTAGAAGCCAGCATATATAAATCCGTTCGCAGCATATTGAGCAATTATGATAATCAGGTGGAAATAAGAAAAGAGTTTCCCAAGAAATCAGTTGAAAGACGAAATACAGGATATGCTATTGATGTGTTATTAGAATCTGCTCCTTTTACTGCCGGTGAAGAAGACTTTAATTTTTGTAAATTGATAGCCGGTTCAGAAGGTACACTGGCTTTTATTACGGAGATAAAATTAAATGTAGTTCCCCTTCCACCAAAAGAAGTTGGTTTATTATGTGTGCATTTTAATTCAATTGATGAATCATTAAGAGCAAATTTAATCGCATTAAAATATAAACCAAGTGCCAGCGAACTGATTGACCATTATATTTTAGAATGTACCAAAGAAAATAAAGAACAAAGTAAGAACCGATTTTTTGTACAAGGCGACCCCGGAGCAATTCTCGTAATAGAATTTGCTCGTACTAACCGGGAAGAAATAATAGCGATTGCTAACAATGTTGAAACAGATATGAGGGCTGCTGGATTAGGTTATCATTTCCCATTACTATTTGGAGATGACAGCAAAAAAATATGGACGCTGCGCAAAGCAGGTTTGGGATTGCTGAGCAATTTACCCGGCGATGAAAAAGCGGTGCCGGTAATTGAAGATACTGCAGTTGATGTAAATGATTTACCAGCTTACATCCGTGACTTCAATGAAATTTTAAAGAAACATAATTTATACTCCGTGCATTATGCACATGCTGGTTCGGGAGAAATACATTTGCGGCCTATTATTAATTTAAAAACAAAAGAAGGCAACCAGTTATTCAGAACGATTGCGGAAGAAATAGCGACGTTGGTTAAAAAATACAACGGTTCACTGAGTGGTGAACATGGAGATGGGAGATTGCGAGGAGAATTCATCAAACAAATGGTGGGTGAAAAAAATTACCAGTTACTAAAAGAAGTAAAACGCACCTGGGATCCGGAAAACATTTTCAATCCGAATAAGATTGTAGATACGCCGCCTATGGATACGATGCTGCGTTATACACCCGGACAACAAACACCGGAATTCAAATCTATTTTTCGTTTTCATAATCAGGATGTGCTGCAACATGCAGAACAATGCAATGGCAGCGGTGATTGCAGAAAAACTGAATTATCCGGGGGAACGATGTGTCCATCTTTTATGGCCACCCGCAATGAAAAAGATACAACGAGAGCAAGAGCCAATATCCTTCGTGAATTCCTGACCAATTCTGACAAACTCAATCGCTTTGACCATAAAGAGATTTACGAAGTGATGGATTTATGCTTGAGTTGTAAAGGTTGTAAATCAGAATGCCCAAGTAATGTGGATGTGGCAAAACTGAAAGCAGAATTCATGCAGCATTATTATGATGCAAATGGCGTTCCGTTCCGGTCGAAGCTGATTGCGAACTTTACTGCATCAGCGAAGTTGGGTGCTATAATGCCGGGCCTATACAACTTTGCAGTAAAGAATAAAGTAATTGGTGGTGCAATTAAGAGGTTATCGGGGTTTGCTACAAAACGTTCTATGCCGACGATGTATAAAACGACTTTACACAGTTGGTACAAAAGACATCAAGGCACAAGGGACACGACACAAGAGACAAGAAATACACGGCATGTTTATTTATTCTGCGATGAATTCACGAACTATAACGATACGGAGATTGGTATTAAAGCAATACAATTGCTCGAGAAGTTGGGTTATGAAGTAATCATTCCGGAACATATTGAAAGTGGAAGGGCATGGCTGTCGAAAGGTTTAATAAGAAAAGGAAAAGAAATTGCGAATAAAAATATA
>JANORJ010000023.1:0-2452 GCA_031415255.1 Chitinophagaceae bacterium
AATAGCTTCCAACTTACAACCCGATAAAAAACTTCGTTGCACACAGTATATTTGCAATATGGCAAAAGCAGAAAAAACAAGTTACCCAAAAGAGAAGATTAAAATTCTTTTTTTAGAGAATATCAGTGATGTGGCAGTGAAAAATTTCCAGCGATATGGTTATGTGCAAGTGGATAAAATATCAAAAGCATTAACCGAAGAGCAATTGATAGAAGAAATAAAGGATGTACATATACTTGGTATTCGTTCCAAAACACAAGTCACCAAAAAAATTCTGGATGCTGCAAAGAAACTGCAGGCCATTGGTTGCTTTTGTATTGGTGTAAACCAGGTTGATTTAAAAGCTGCTACAAAAAATGGAGTAGTAGTTTTTAATGCACCGTATTCTAATACCAGGTCAGTGGCAGAATTAGTGATTGGTTCCTCCATTATGCTTATCAGAAGAATCCCTGATAAAAATAAAGCCGCCCATGATGGTGTGTGGATGAAAGATGCCAAAGGCAGTTATGAATTGCGGGGAAAAACGTTGGGTATTATCGGCTATGGCAATATCGGCAGTCAGGTAAGTGTGCTGGCCGAAGGTCTGGGAATGAAAGTTCTTTTTTATGATGTGGAAACAAAATTGCCATTGGGTAATGCAGAAGATGCAAAGTCATTAAAAGAATTACTGAATAAAGCAGATGTGGTAACGCTGCATATTCCTGAAACCACTCAGACAAAAAACCTGATTAATAAAACCAATCTTAAACATTTTAAAAAAGGTGCAATACTGCTTAACTACGCAAGGGGAGAAGTGGTGGATCTTGATGCGTTAAGTAAATCAATTCTAGATGGAAACATTGGCGGTGCCGCAATAGATGTTTATCCGTGGGAGCCGGAAAAGAACGGCGACCTTTTTAAAACACCGTTGCAGGATTGTCCGAATGTTATTCTTACCCCGCATATCGGTGGCAGCACTGAAGAAGCACAGCAAAATATTGGTGAGGATGTAAGTGTGAAGTTATTTAATTATTTAGAAAAAGGAATCACTTTTGGCTCACACACCGTACCTGCATTAGCATTGCCACCGCAGGAAGGCAGCCACCGTATATTACATATTCATAACAATGTGCCGGGTGTGTTATCAGAAATAAATACTCAATTGTCTAAGTATAAAATCAATATTCTTGGTCAGTATCTGAAGACCAATGATGATATTGGCTATGTGGTGCTGGATGTTGATAAGCAATTATCAGCTCAGGCTTTGGGATTGTTGAAAGGAGTAAAGGCAACCATTAAGGTAAGGATGTTATACTAAAGTTTTTTTGCCAAGGGGAAGTTGATTACTTTGGTATGTTTTAATTTTCAATAATTATTGAAAATATTGTAAATTTATACAATAAATCAATTTTATGAAAATCGTAATAGTCGGTGCTGGTTTTGGTGGTTTAAAACTGGCCCGTCAACTCAATAACAAACCCGGATTTGAAATAGTGCTTATTGACCGGTTTAATTATCACCAGTTTCAGCCTTTATTTTATCAGGTGGCCACCGCAGGATTAGATGCCAGTAATATTTCATTTCCGCTACGGAAAGTATTTCAGAAAAGTAAAAATGTAAGGATTCGGCTGGCCGACTTGCAAGAAGTGCTACCGGAACAAAACAAAATCATCACCGACGCAGAGGAAATTACTTATGATGCATTAGTGCTTGCAACTGGTGCAGACACTAATTTTTTCGGCAACACAAAAATTGCCGGTAATGCCTTCCCGATGAAATCAACGGTAGAAGCATTACAGCTTCGGTACAGGCTGCTACATAATTTAGAAAAGGCATTAACAATTAAAGACCCGGTTGAATTACAACAACTAATGAATATCGTTGTTGTAGGTGGTGGGCCGACAGGAGTAGAGGTGTCTGGTGCCTTGGCTGAGATGAAAAAATATGTGTTACCCAGGGATTATCCTGAATTAGATTTTTCGGCTATGAATATTTATTTACTGGAAGGAGCTGGCAAAACACTGGCAGCTATGAGTGAAAAATCGTCGGCACAATCAAAAAAATATTTGGAAAAACTGGGAGTGACAGTAATGACTAACGCATTGGTGAAAGATTATGACGGCAATAATGTGCTGTTGAATAATGGGGAACAAATTGCAACCAGTACAATGATCTGGGCGGCGGGTATAAAAGGTAATGTTCCGAATGGAGTGGATAAAAGTTTAATAGCCCGTGGAAACAGAATAACCACAGACAGACATTGCCTGATAAAAGGATACAATAATATATATGCCATCGGCGACCTTGCATATATGGAAACGCCAAGGTATCCTGCTGGTCATCCGCAGGTGGCGCCAGTGGCCATGCAGCAGGCAGAATTATTGGCGGGGAATTTTAAATTGATAGAACGAAAATCAAACCCGGATCAGCAATATGAATTTGAATACAAGGATAAAGGTTCAATGGCAACTGT
>JANORJ010000024.1:0-2418 GCA_031415255.1 Chitinophagaceae bacterium
ATGATTTTATTCCTTCGGGGAGGAGAGTGGCTATTTCTTACTTTGATAAAATTGGATTGAATGAAAACAAATGGGAGAGGATGCAGCATTTGGAATGTAACCAGATGGTATATGAAAAACCTGTTACTTCATTTACCACGGCTGAAAGTTCTTTAATCGTTCCATTGACAGATGAACATGTGCCACAGATGCTGGAACTAACGGCGTTGACAAAGCCCGGCCCATTTTTGAGCAAAACAATTTTGTTTGGTAACTACTTCGGCATTTTTGTAGATGGAAGATTAGCAGCCATGACAGGGCAAAGAATGCACCCGGTGCCGTACATGGAAGTAAGTGCTGTTTGCACCCATCCAGATTTTCGGGGGCATGGCTATGCCAAAGCATTGATGTTACAAGTGATGAAAATAATTCTTGCTAATTCCTTTACTCCTTTTCTGCATGTGCTAACAACTAACACTACGGCCATTCAATTATATGAATCTATCGGCTTTCGTACCCGGAGGGAGATTTTTATTGATGTGGTGAAGAAGTTGTGAAGACTCCACTCACAGGGCCGAAGGTTTGACTCGGCTGGCAAGTAGGCGAAACCCTTATCATCTTTGAAACCTTTGAACGGCCTTTGTTGTGTGTTGAGTGATGGCTTTTGTGAGATAGCAAAACACCAACAAACGAAATATGGTAATTGATTTTTGGAATAAGGGGTTTACTATAGTTCTGTTGCTGGTGTCTTTGCCCAGCTGCTTTGCCCGCACACAACACTCAGCAACGGCGTGATGCTTTCTTTGGAAGACCAGCAGCGGCGAAATTACAAGTACCATGGAAATTTTCTTTGTATTAAAATAAGAAAAAATGTGCATAGTGTAATCTTCTCCACTGAGGAACGATTTGTCCCCGGTGGGTTTTGTAGTAGCCCCGTCAGCGGTTGAAAACCCTGACGGCGGCGGTGATAAGTTTTGCTATCTTTTGCTTCGTAGGCGAGTCTCACAGCGTTGGGAAGTGGCAGGGTGGACTCGCCGTGCTAATGAGTTACATTATAATTTGCGCCGAGTCCACTCCACACAAGGCCGGGCTGTGAGACTCGGCCCGGAATCAATAATCATTCATAACTCTACCTAAAGTTCTGATCAAGATATCGGCATTATATGAGACTCGAAGGAAAGGAGATTTGCCAGCATCTTTTTCAATGCCAACTCCATCAGAGTAAGGCGTTAAAGCAAGAATTTTATCAAGTTTAATATTTGTATTTTTTCTCCCTCCCATAAATATTAATCTTTTGTTCGTGATATATACTGTGCCACTATCAATAACTGTTAGCTCCTCGGATGTTATTCTACTAGGGCTTATACTTCCCATATTATAATATAGACCTTTCATTATCCTAATTCTACTGTTTAAGCCGCTATAATTTATTCTTTGAGTCACCGTTCTGTTTTCTAGCCAACCGGCAGCAATTGTAAAAAAACATATTTCATTTTTCTGTAAATTTATTTGTACGTCTTGGACTGGTAGTTTTTCGTTTTCAATAAACCAATAAAGTTTATATTTATTTAGATACTTCTGGGCATCCTCGTTTAGCTGTAGATCTGCATTAAGGTTTTTTGCTATTAAGCTAAATTCATCCAATTCAGCGGGAGAGACTTTTTGGTCAGATATGATTTGACTAAATTGGCTTTGCAGAAATGAGCTTCTACATTCATCGGATATTTTATTTACAATTTCTTGCGGCAGAAGTAGATTTTTTTGGACATTTGCAAGAAAATTTCTTTCCGACTCGCTTATCTCTCCATCTTCAATTACTTCGTTATAACTTTTCTTATATAATTCTCCAGCGATTTTATTATGTATGTCCTTTATCTCAAAATCAGATAAAGCCAATAGATTCTTCAGATGTGCTAAGTCATTTACCTCGTCCTCAGTTAAAATCGAATCTTTAATACACTCTCTTAAGTAAGTGTCGTAAAATTTAAATAGTTCTTCTGGAAATTCTAAAGGAAGATTTGCCTTGTATTTGTCCGAAATATGGAGAATGTCCGTAGATTGAATTGCTGAAATTGGCTTTGTTGCAAATAAATTATTTATTTCAATAATGGCGTTTTCTTTAGGATTTGCATTAAGTAGTTTTTTGAAAAAATTAGTTTTCTTCAATTCTATGTATGTATAAGGAGATGTCATTTTACTTCTCATTCTTGATTAGTTAATATACAAATATTTTGTAAGAAATTATGCAGTTACAACCATTACATCCTCTCTTCTATGCTTCACCACAAACCAACCCGTAACAACAATAGAAAGAATAAAATAAGCTCCAAGAATATATGTAACCGAAGAAGAATAATCAGAAGCACGGAACCAATCACCTTGCACATATAAAAAATAAAAACCGAGGCCGCTGCGCAAGGCTTCCCACACAATGGAATA
>JANORJ010000025.1:0-15788 GCA_031415255.1 Chitinophagaceae bacterium
GAGTTTACCAGAAATTCGATAGCAAAATTCAAAGCCAAATAGACATTTTTATTCCCCCATCAAAATACTGGCTTGTATGGAAGCTACCTTTTTATTGATGAGCCGGAAAACCAGTTCTTTATCCCACTTATCATCTTTTACATTGATAGAAAATTTTGTTTTGCTTGGTACAGAGGTGGTGTCGTTTACCATGTCATAATCCGGCCCCATATCTATAGGGCTATCATCGTATGCTGAAATGATAGCTGATTTTTCATCTCCTATACCAATACCCGATGCAGTTTTGCAAAGAGGGCTGCTTGTTGACACACCAGTAAGCTGCATATCATAAACGTTTTCTTCACTGTATTGACGTTCAAAATAGAGTGACACATCCAGGTCTTTGTATTTCGCCAACGTTGTGTCTTGCCAAAGAGTAGAATCTGTTGCCAATTTTAAGTTGAATTTTTGGCCTAGTAATTTTTCCACTTCTGCCAGTGACATGCCGACCTTTAAATCACCAATGCCATCTTTGCTAATAACATAACCTGTAGTTGAATTTTTATTGTCTGGTTGTTTTGCCGCTGGTTCTTTGCTTTTTTGATTACAACTTAGGATTATAAAAGCAGCAAAAAAGAAAATAAGTAAATATTTCATAGCTAGAGTGTTGGTTTAAGGTTGAAATTAAAGGTAGCAATTTATTTTACGCCTCCGTAAAGCTGGTCATTTAAAATAATTTGCTGATGATATGCGCATGGTTGGTAAACATTCTTACTCATTCTTGGTCTCTTTCGTCTCGTAGGTTAGCCTTCAGCTCAAACGACACTACTTTATTATTTAGCAGATAAAATACCATCGTGTAAGCATCTGAAAAAGTATCCATAGTACTTGCAGCATCATCCAAAATACTTAGGGTGCTTTTCCCCTTGCCTTTTTCTGTTTGATAATAGTTATAATAGCCTGGTTGAATTTTTACATGGTAGTTGTCATAACCAGTAATAATTTTTAACCTGTCGGAGCCAACACCAATGCCGGTTTCTGTTTTACATAAAGGGCTGCTGGCCCGGATACCGATTAACCTCATTCGAAAAACATTAGGAGCATAATAGCTTCGGTTAAATTCAAGTTGTACATCAATACCCTTATATTTTAGCTTTGCTGTATCCTGGTAATGATCGTTGATAGTGTCAAGGTGATTGTCCAATATTATTTTTTGATTTAATAGTTTTTCCAGGTCTGCCTGTGTCATACCAAGTTTTAATGCACCGAGCCCATTCATACTTATTTTGTAGTCATTATTTTGGGCAGTTGAACAAGCCGATACCAAAATCAAAAAAATGATGCATATTTTTTTCATAACAAAAGATTTATAATTGGCTTTTACCGGTTTGAATCAATTAGACTGTGTTAATCTACTAACCTTCCTCATCGTCGAAGATGGGAACTATTGCAAATGACACTACTTTATTATTCAAAAGGCTAAATACAATAGCGTAGCCTTCTTCATCTTCTTTAACGGTTATAGTACTTCTCGTTTTACTTTTTTCTGGTTTATCATCACCTTCCTTGTACAGATAATCAGGCCTTGCATCAATATAGTATCCTTCATAGGCCGCAATGATTTGTAACTTTGTAAAACCAATACCAATACCGGAGGCTGTTTTGCATAATGGGTTGCTGGTGCTTATCCCATCCACCACAATAGTCTCATCCTGCCATTTAATCAGGTCAATCTCTACATTGATACCTTTATACTTTGCGCTGATTGTTTCGGTAAGCCGAACCGAGTCAATATTTATTACTTTTAATATAACTTTTGTTTGCAGAAGTTTGTTTAACTCTATTAACGGCATTCCTAACTTTAAAGAACCTAGACCATCCAAACTCAGGAGATAATCCTTATTTTGAGCCATAGTATTTGTTACGAGGAACAGGAAAAGAATAGGAAATATCTTTTTCATGGTAGAAAGGTTTGTGGTCTATACGTAAGTTAAACAATAATTTTAATGGAATCATCATATTTAGTTTTTAATGAAACCAGTTTTGCAGCGATTTGCCGGAAGCTGGCAAAAAAGGATGCCGACCTTGCCAATATCATTAAACAGTACGGCTTTCCACCCATGTGGACAAGACCGGCTACTTTTCAAACATTGATACTCACCATTTTTGAACAGCAGGTATCGTTGGCAGCAGCTTATGCGGCGTTTAAAAAACTAAAAGAAAAGATTGGATATGTAACACCAGCTAAACTCCTGAAGCTAACTGATGAAGAAATGCGAGCCTGTTATTTTACCCGGCAAAAAATGGGCTATGCGAGGGGCTTGGCTGAAGCAGTACAATCAAAAAAAATAGTATTGAAAAAGTTAACTGCATTGCCCGATGAAGAAGTAAGAGCAATATTGATTCAACTAAAAGGTATTGGCAACTGGACAATTGATGTGTACTTGATGCATGCCTTGCAACGAACTGATTTGTTTCCACTCGGTGATATTGCTCTGGTAAACAGTTTGAAAGAAACTAAACAATTACCAAAAGACATCAATAAAGAAGAAATGCTGAAGATTGCTGAGCCGTGGCGGCCGTATAGAACTATTGCCAGTATGATTTTGTGGCATAGTTATATTAAGAAGAGAAATATTAAACTTCAGGGTTAGGAAAAGTAATAAGTTGCAAGTAGTAAGCATGTCAGTTTATATTGGATAGAAATACTTAAAACTTATTACTTAGCACTCACTACTTTACATATTCAAACCCCCACAAACACTCAACACCTGCCCAGTTACATACGAACTCATATCACAAGCTAAAAACAACGTAGCATTTGCAATATCTTCCGGCGAAGCAAATTTTCCCAAAGGAATACCTGCTTTATATTTATCAGCACCCTCACCATCTTTTAAATAACTCGTCATATCTGTTTCTACAAAACCCGGCGCTATAGCATTGCAACGAACATTACGACTGCCAAGTTCTTTGGCTACACTTTTTGTAAAACCAATAATACCAGCTTTGCTGGCAGCGTAACTGCTTTGACCTGCATTGCCAATTTCACCAATAATAGAACTCATATTGATAATAGAACCAGATCTAGCTTTCATCATCGGGCGGATAACTTGCTTGGTCATATAGAACACACTGTTCAGGTTTACCTGTATCACATCATTCCACTGTTCAGGTGTCATACGAAGTAATAAATTGTCTTTAGATATACCGGCATTGTTTACACATATATCTACCGTGCCAAATTCTTTCAGCACATCAGTTACAAAAGCTTCGCATTGTGCAAAATCACCGGCGTTACTTTTATAGGCTTTTGCTCTTACACCTAATGCTGTCAACTTAGTTTCTAATGCAGCCGCTTTTTCTGCGCTGCTGTCGCTGATGTATGTAAAGGCAACATTGGCACCCTGTTCTGCAAACTTTATAGCAATAGCTTCGCCGATGCCACGGGCAGCGCCGGTAACAATAGCAACTTTTCCTTCGAGTAGTTTCATATGTGTTTATTTGTATTGGCAAAAGAAAGGAAATTATACCAAATTCGGTTTGTTTTGAACCACTGAGTCACAGTGTCAGTGAGAAACACGGAGAATACCCTGTGCGCCTCTGTGCCGTTTGTGTCTCTGTGGTTCAAATTATATTATTTCTCCTTCCACACATGATATATAACCCCATTCTTATCATCAGAAATAAAAAATGATTTATCATTCCATTGCAGCACATCACAAGGACGGCCAAATCGTTTGTCTTCGGTTGTTCCCTGCAAAAAACCAGTTACAATTTCCCGGTAAGTACCGTTGGGCAACATTTGCACCACTGCATTGCCCCGCTGCCGCCACACACTGGTGCTGCCATGCAAGGCAGTAATGAAGGAGTTGTTTAGTAAGCTGTCTGCAAAGCCAGTGAAATATTCAAACCCGAGCGGAGCTGAATGTGCTTTAATGGCCCATTTACTTATCGGCGGCCGTTTTACCCAGACCGGATGTATTGCTTTTTTAAAAGCGGTATCAGCGATTATTTTTTTCTTGTATTGATAATAATAAGGCCAGCCATAAAAAGCACCGGTTTCTATTTTCATCAGTTGCTCCTCTGGCTTATCCGGGCCACGGTTATCTCTTCCCATATTGGTGGCCCATAGTTCATTATTGATGAATTTTATACCAACTGCATTCCGCACACCTCTGGCAATTATTTTTTTATTGCTGCCATCTGGGTTCATCTCTGTAATCGTTGCTCTTATTTCTTCTTTTTCAATACAGGCATCGCAACTGCTGCCTACACTTACATACAATTTATTATTATTGAAAGCAATACTTCTCGTTAAGTGCCAGCCGCCGTATTTGTAACTCAAGCCATAGTCAGGAAAAGTGGCAATTGTATAGGTAATGCCGGTTGGTTTATTATCACCGGTATTGTATAGATAATAAGTGAGCTGATGCGTTTCGGCTATGTAGATATACCATTGGTTATTGATTTTATGAAAAGCCACCTGGTTGGGGTTGCGCAAGTATTCCATAAAGGTGGTAATCTTTTCAAACCGTTTGGTGCTGTCGTTCCAGTTTTCAAGAATATAAATTTTGCCTTTGGTGTTATCGCCTTTATCGTACATGTCTGTTACAAACAATCGGCCATCAGGGCTTTTTGTAAAAAACCTTGGGCGGTTTAAGCCTTCTGCTGCAACAGTTATTTTATAGGTTTCCGGAATTTTTAATTTGAAAGAAAGATTATTCTTTAGCAGAATAGCATGTTCTGTGAACCGTATTTTTTTTTGACAAAAGGAGTTGATACTAATAATGAAGGCCGATAGCAGGAAGATTTTTTTTTGCAACAACATAGAACAACTACTTATTTGATAGAAAGTATCTCTTCTACAAAAGCCCTTTCATTACTTAGCCTCGGCACTTTATGCTGCCCACCCAGCTTGCCTTTTTGGCGAAGCCATTCGGCAAAAGTTCCTTTTTTAAGCGAACGAACTACCGGCATTCCCAACGCAATGCTTTTATGCCGCTTGGCTTCATAATCACTGTTAATGCTTTTTAAAGTAGCATCCATTTCAGTAGTAAATGCTTCAAGGCTTTCCGGCTCTTTGTCAAACTCTATCAGCCACTCATGTGCACCATTAGCAGCATCAGAAAAATAAATAGGCGCTGCAGTATAATCGTTTACTAATGCTCCTGTTTTTTCGCAAGCCATAGCAATGGCTTTATCTGCATTGTCAACAATCACTTCTTCGCCAAAGGCATTCATATAATGTTTCAATCGTCCGGAAACTTTTATCCGAAACGGTTTCAACTCGGTAAATTGTATTGTATCACCCAATAAATATCTCCAAAGTCCACCATTGGTACTGATGACGGGGGCATAGTTTCTGCCAATTTCTACATCTTGCAGGCCAATTGTCTTTGGTTCTTTTTTTCCATATTCACTTACTGGCATAAACTCATAAAATATGCCGTGGTCAGAAAATAACAACAAGCCATCATCACCCGGTTTTTCCTGCGCAGCAAAAAAACCTTCGCTGGCATTATACATGTCCAGGTAATTTATTTCCTTGCCGATTATTTTTTGAAACTGATCTTTGTAAGGAGTAAATGAAACGCCGCCGTGCATGTATAATTCTAATGATGGCCACACTTCGCTAATTGTTTTTTTACCCGTTATTTCTAAAATTCGTTTGAACAAAACCAACGTCCAGGTGGGTACACCGGATACAGAGGTTACATTTTCTTTAATTGTAGCTTCCGCTATTTTTTCAATTTTACTTTCCCATTCATCCATCAATGCAATGCTGAGGTCAGGTGTTCGAAGCCAGTGTGCCCAGAAGGGTGAGTTTTGAAATAGCACGGCACTCAGGTCGCCATATTGTGCTTCCTGATTTACCGGGTTAATGTTGTGACTGCCGCCAATTAATAATCCTTTGCCAGTCAGTAATTCGGCATCAGGTTTAAACTGGTAGTACATCGTCAACACATCTTTCGATGCTTTAAAGTGCCCGTCTTCCAGGTTTTCATCGCTGATGGGGATGAACTTGCTCTTATCGCTGGTGGTACCGCTGCTCTTGGCAAACCAATAAACTGGGGTATTCCATAAAATATTTTGTTCACCTGTCATCATCCGTTCGATGTAGGGCTTCAGGTCGTTGTACTCATGTATAGGTACGGCTGCTTTAAAATCCCGCACAGTAAACAGGTTGGAAAAATTATACTTTCTGCCAATCTCGGTGTATTGCGCAGAAGTAACTAATTCCTGCAATACTTCCCGCTGCGCATCTATCGGATGATTCTTCCAGGCTTCTATGCGCCAAAGCCGGGAACGGGCAAGAGATGATATGGCGGGGGAGAGTAGTTTCATTGAAGTTGGAAAAATAAAGAATTGAAATTGAAATGCAAGTCGATTTATTTAAGTTTTCGGGTAATAAAATTTTGAGATCTGGACAGGTGAATTATTGCCAGTACTTTTACCTCCGTCTTTTCAATTAAGTAGAAAATTTTGTAAGGAAAAATTTTGAGAAGCTTTTTTCTAATCGGGCTTCCTTTTTTGTATCTGGAAAAATAGGTGGGGTGTGTTGTGATTGATTTAAAGTTGTTTTCCAAGTCATCCAAAAACTGATCACCAAGAAAGGCTACTTTTTGTTCATACAATACCGCTATTTCTGCGGCATCAGCAAAGGCATTGGTGGATATGTGAAGTATATAAATACTGTCACCCACCTCGCTGTTTTTTTAATTTATCTTTTATTGAAGCTTTTACTTCTTCCCAGGAATGAAAACTCGTTTCTCCTTTTTCATACTGTTCTAAACGTTCTCTTAATACTTGGTCTTCTTCTGATTCTACACATTCATTAATAATATCTTCATCAATATTATTCAGTAACTCATCAAGAATTTTCAATTTTTCCTCAACTGGTAATTTTTTTATTTCTTCAATAGTTACAGGCATATTGTAAGATACTAAAAAATAGGCAAAAAAATGACAAGAAAGCGGCTTAATTTTTTTCGCTTTTTAAGTAAAGCAGTATTGTATTTAAATCGGAATAGATGCCTCTGTCATCTGTTAAAAAGAGAGCTGCTCTTGAAGATATTTCTGTATTACCGGTATTTGCTCCAAACTCAACAAGGGAAACTTTTAGTTCGTTTAAAAATTTATAATAATCATCAAGACCCAAGTCTTCAACAGTGGAAGAATTATTATATCTCGCACCGATGCTTCTGTCTCTGGCAGCTTGTGCTTCGTCTATTTGTTCAGTCCAGTTTACAGCACTTTCAACGGAGTGGATAAGACTTTCTAAAGTAATTTTATTCTCACCCCTAGCTTCTTCATGCAGGTAATCTTTCCGCTTCAATTCAAAATTTCTTCCCAAATATAATCTCCGCACATCTTCGTCTGCTGCCAGTTCTTCGGCAGTGCCGTGTTTAAATATTTTTCCTTCTATCAGCAGGTAGGCTCTGTCGCAAATGGAGAGAGTTTCTGTTACGTTATGGTCGGTAATCAGGATACCAATGTTCTTATGTTTCAACTTGGCAACAATGGCTTGTATATCTTCTACGGCTATCGGGTCAATGCCGGCAAAAGGTTCGTCTAATAAAATAAATTTTGGGTCAACGGATAAAGCCCGGGCTATTTCTGTACGTCGCCTTTCACCACCACTCAGCACATCGCCATTACTTTTTCGCACATGCTGCAAACGAAATTCATTCAGCAATGATTCGAGCTTATCCTTTTGCTCCTGTTTGGAAAGCTTCGTCATTTCCAGGATGGCGGCAATATTATCTTCCACACTCAGCTTGCGAAAAATGGAGGCTTCCTGCGGCAGGTAGCCAATGCCCATTTGTGCCCGTTTGTACATGGGCAGGCTTGTAATATCCCTATCATTCAGAAACACTTTTCCTTCATCCGGCTTTATCAATCCCACCACCTGGTAAAAGGAAGTGGTTTTGCCGGCACCATTAGGCCCGAGCAAGCCAACAATTTCTCCTTGGTTTACTTCAAACGAAACTTGGTTGACAACCGTTCGGCTGCCATATTTTTTGACGAGATCTTTGGTGCTGATGGTAACTGACATGCCCCGCAAAAGTAAGCCATGAAGGTTTATGAACGAATTTTGAAATTCATTTAACGTGGTTTTGACTAATGCCTCCGCATGGTTAGCTTTGCAGACTTATGAAAGTAACAGATCACATCGCACAAGCCAAAGACACACTTGTATCATTTGAAGTATTACCACCACTAAAAGGGAAGGGAATAGAAGCATTATATAAGCACTTGGATCCGCTCATGGAATTTAAACCAGCCTTTATTAATGTTACTTATCACCGGAGTGAACATGTATTTAAGAAAAATGCTGATGGTAGTTTTCTTAAAGTGGTGGTAAGAAAACGTCCGGGTACAGAAAGTATTTGCGCAGCCATCATGAATAAATACACGGTGGACACTGTGCCGCACCTTATCTGTGGCGGATTTAGCATTAATGATACAGAAGATGCGTTAATCAATCTTCGCTATCTCGGTATTGATAATGTGCTGGTGCTTCGTGGCGATGCTGCTAAGAATGAAACAGCCTTTGAACCAGAACCCGGTGGTCATAAATATGCCAGTGACCTGCTGAGGCAGGTGGCCAATCTTAATGAAGGTATATACCTCGAAGACGATTTAAAAGGCACACAAAAAACAGAGTTCTGCATTGGTGTGGCTGGCTACCCAGAAAAGCATTTTGAAGCACCGAATATGGAGACAGACCTGTCTTACCTAAAAGCCAAAGTAGATGCCGGTGCTGATTATATTATCACACAGATGTTTTTTGATAATGCAAAATTCTTTGCGTTTGAAAAAGCCTGCCGGGAAATTGGCATTGCTGTTCCCATCATTCCGGGGTTGAAACCTATTTACTCTAAAAAGCAATTAACTGTTTTACCCAAAACTTTTTCTATTGAGTTGCCATCTGATCTTAGTAATGCTGTTACCCAGTGTAAAACTGATGAAGATGTAGAGAAGGTTGGATCAGAATGGTTGTTGGCTCAATCCAGGGAGTTGAAGAAAGCTGGTGTGCCGGTGCTGCACTATTACACATTGGGCAGACCGTTGATGATTGCAGATGTTGTAAAAAAATTATAAACTAAAAAGAATAAAAAAGATTGCCCGGCTTAATTAAAAATCCGGGCAATTTTCAATTTCTCCCTGAACACTTTGGCCTATTTCGAAATTTCACGCAGCACTTTTTCATTAACTACTACCGGGTATTTCTTTTTTAGATTTTCTATCCACTGGTTTTCAAGAATTATTTGATAATCATTTATCACTAATCCTTTTGCTTCGTTGAAGGTTCGCTGCATTGGCTGGCTGTACGATTTGATGATATAAGCAAATGAAGCGGTGTTATCGTTTGTATTTACCAATGGTGATAGCACCATTCCGGCTTTTGGTATCATTTTAAAAAGATTGGGTATCTGGCTCCATTCGTAACGGGATGAGTCGGCTACTACTTTTTCAGCATACAGTTCTATAATTTTATGCCAGTTCGTAGGCTTCTTTTTTACTTCCTGATACACTGCTTTAGCTGTGTTTTCATCAGCGCAATAAAACAACACCGCATCGGCGCATTGATTCCAGATATAGTTCTTTTTATTTTTTTCATATAAAGCTGCAAGGGCAACCGTATCTGTTTGTGCCTTATTCCATATTTCCTGCTGCATTATTTCAAAGAATATATTGCCATCTTTAAACTCTGTCATCTGGCTGCGAAACTCTTCATTAAAATCTTCCAGGTGGTTGCGATAATAATTATTTAGTTCAAAAAGAAGAAATTCCTCTTTAACCTGATCATACGGTTTGGCACCCGTGCCATCTTGCTTGTACCGGTAAGTGTTAGCATAGTTTACCCAGTTGGTGGCAGTGTACGTAGTGTTACCAATTGAGAACATGGGGGTAGTGGCAATAATAGTTCTGCCAAGGTCTGTCATAGGTTTTAAGTCAATCACACTATCCGTCATGGCCCGCATGGCAGCGTCATCATACGGATATTTTTTAAGGCCTGCCTGTGTAATTACTTTGTTGTAAATAAAATCTTTGGATGTTTTCCAGCGGCTGTCCGCCATTATTTTTGTTTGCAGTTCCTGCTGGTAACTTTTATTATTCACATCAGTTACAACAGGTTTTAACGAAGTTCTTTTTACAATATGCCATCCATGTGATGTAAGGAATGGTTTGCTTACAGCACCATCTTTTGGTAAGCTCCACAAAATTTTTTCAAAAGCAGGATCATACTGACCTACGCTAATGTCGGGCATAGTGCCGCCGCTGGCAGCAGTAACATAATCATTACTGAACGTGGCAGCAAGCCGGGTAAAATTATCTCCGGCCATTATTCGTTTGTACAATGAATCGGCAAGACCTGCTAACCTTTTTTTGGTGTTATCATCAGCACTGGGTGGAATAGCAATTAATAGTTGCTGCGCTTTTATTTTGCCAACTGCTTTTCTTTCCCCAAGATTTTTAAAAATATGATAACCAACTTTTGATAATACGATAGGAGAGTGTTTCCCTACCGGCAGGTTATATACAGCATTCTCAAATTCATACGGAAGTGTAAAGACGGTGATGTACCCTAAGTCTCCGTTGGTGGTTTTGGCAGCCGGATCGTCAGACAGTTGCCGGGCTATCTGTAAAAAATCTTCTCCTTTTTGCAACCGTTGTAGCACTTCTTCTTTTTTCAACCGTGCACCAGTAGTATCAAAAACGCTGTTCTTATTAATTAATGAAATAAAAATATGCCCAACCCTGATATCTTTCTGACTGCGATCGAATGCTTCTTTTTTCAACCGGACCGACATTTCCGGGTCAGTCATATAGTTTTCAGAAATTTGTGTCCGCAGGTTTTCTACTTCGGTTTTTATTTGTGGTAAGGTGTCGTATCTTCTATCGTAAGCTTCTCTTATTTTTAATTTTGAATTGATATATAGATCAAGATAATCGCTGATAGCTTTTCCTTTGTTTACTACAAACTGGGTGTTGTTTTTATTATAGGCTTTTAAAAATTCTTTAGCATCAACGGAATACTTTCCATAAGTGAAAAGTGTTTGTGCCGGTGCGGTAAAAAAGCTTAGTAAAGTGATGAAGGCGAAAAAAAATTTCTTATTCATATTTTTCTTATTTCTATACTGTTATCTGCTGATTATTCAGCATGCTATAAAGTTTATTTGGTTGCAAGCAAACTGTATCCGGATTAGTGTCCTTTCATTTTTAACAACAGCACATCGTCAATCTGCTGATAGGTTAGTTTTTTTGCAACAATGCGTTTGTCTTTATCCAGCAAATATAATGTAGGGAAAGTCTGCACATCATATAACTGCGAATAACCGGGAATGCCGGCATCAGTTCTTGCCTTATCATCTGCTTTGGAATAGTAAACATGAGTCCAGTCGGTTAACTGCTGCTGATTAATAAAATTCAGCCAGTCCTTTTTGGTGCCATCTGTCTCTTTAGCTACGGCATAAATTTTTAACCCTTCAGCTTTCCATTTGGCCCGGTAAAAAGAATCAAGTTTTGGCAACACTTCTTTGCAATGTCCGCAGGTGGCATCCCAAAAAGCTACAATGGTGTATGCTGCTGTATCATTATACAATGATTTTATTTGCCCCGCACTATCCGGTAGTTCGATGTCGGTGGCGGGGGTTCCCATAATGTTGGCCATTAAACTATAAGCCCTGTCGGTAATGGTTTTGCGTC
The DNA here is from genome assembly GCA_031415255.1 of Chitinophagaceae bacterium. GTDB lineage: Bacteria > Bacteroidota > Bacteroidia > Chitinophagales > Chitinophagaceae > JJ008. The sequence goes on from JANORJ010000025.1 coordinate 11,698, forward strand.
CCTGCGGAATTAGCCAGGTATATTCTTTCTGGGCAAAATATTTTTCAAACAGGTGAACAAAGATGGCATCTTCCCACATGTATTTTTGGTTGAGATAACGGTTTACAAATTTTACCAGTAAAAACCTTGTCATCTCTTCGTTGATGCTGGCAGGGCCAAGCATCCAATCTATTTCTTTAATAACCGAATCGGGATGTGGTGCTACTATCTGGGCAAAGTATTTATCTATTTTATCTTCAAAAAAAGTAGTGTAAGCCAAACGTCCGTCCCAAAAGTTTACACCATCCCAATAATGTGTTTTATAAAAATGGTAAGCATCCAACGAATCTTTTTTTGTTTTCGGCTCTTTTAGCCGCCCGGTAAGCTCTGGCTCCTGCATGGTAGTCAATAAAGCACTGAGAATATTATCGGGATTTTTTTTGATAAGCTCACCCCGGAATTCGGCAATTTCTTTATCCAATTTTATCAACTCCTCCATCAGCTTGCTTGAATCAGCTTTGCCGGCGGCTGTTTTTAATTGTTGTTGTGTAACAGTAATTTTTTTTCCTTTCGCAGTCATGTGCTGCTGATAATTTGTAAACAACACATTGTCCGGAGAGTTGATAAACTGAATACCATTTTTTATAGTAGCCGTATCTGCTATCACCCCAAACTGCTGTTGCTTATCAACCAATATTTCAAAAAAACCGGATTTATTGGGATAGCCAATTAAATAGATACCACCCTGTAATTTTTTTGTGCCCTTAAAAACAGCTTCGCTTTTATCATTCAGCATAGCTGAGTCAATAATGGGATATGTTTTACCGAAATAGTGACCGAGATAGATATGCTGATTTTTAAACGGCTTAAAAGTTACTTTGATTTCATAACCACCTGTCTTGTTGATTTCATTAGTCAGTGTTTGTGAAAAACCACTGACTACCATTAGTAAAAAAAGAGGAAAAAAAATTCGTTTCATAAGTTTGAATGAATCGGGTAAAGATATTAAAAGCCGGTGTAAAAGTTTACTGTTTAAGCATTTAAGGTTACGTTAAAGCAAAAGACAAGTTTAGCTGCCGGGTGGTTGCCTGCCAAGTAACTTTTGATGGTAAGCGACCGGAAACCCTCCCCCGGAGGCGAGACCGGAACACTTACATTTGCGCTGTGAAAAGAAAGAAGAAAAACATAGTACTGGAAAAACTGCTGGTGGAAGACTATGCCGCCGAAGGTAAATCGCTGGCCAAAGTGGAGGGCAAAGTGATATTTATAGAAAGTGTGGTGCCCGGCGATGTGGTGGATGTGCGATTAAATAAAAATAAAAAAGACTGGGCCGAAGGGGTGCCGGTGCAGTTTCATTCTTACTCGGCAGACAGGGTAGAGCCATTCTGTTCACATTTTGGTGTGTGCGGTGGCTGCCAATGGCAAATGCTGCCGTATGAAAAGCAATTGCAGTACAAACACCGACAGGTTGAGGAAACTTTGAAAAGGATTGGTAAAGTACAGCTACCACCGTTTCAACAAATATTGGGTGCTGATGAAACAAGATACTACCGCAATAAAGTAGAATACACTTTTGGTAATAAGCGATACCTGTTGAAAGAAGAGCTGGCAGATGAATCAATAAACGGTCAGCAAAATGTGGGCGGCTTTCATGCCAAAGGATTTTTTGATAAAGTGGTGGATATAGAAACCTGTTACCTGCAGGCAGAACCTACCAACCAAATACGATTAGCAGTAAAAGCATTTGCCATAGCCAACAACTGGCCTTTTTATGACATCCGCAATCATGTTGGTTTTTTAAGAACGATGCAGGTGCGTCTTTGTACCACCGGCGAGCTGATGGTAAATATTGTAGTGGGTGAAAACGATGAGGAAAAAATAAAATTGCTGATGGAATATGTGACGAAGCAATTTCCAGCCATCACCACTTTGCTTTATACGGTTAATCTAAAATGGAATGATAGCTTATACGATCTGGAACCAGTTGTCTGGCACGGAAAAGGTTATGCAATAGAACATTTAGAAAATTTCAAATTTAAAATAGGACCGAAATCTTTTTTTCAAACCAACAGCCAGCAAGCAGAGCGGCTTTACCAGGTAACAAGAGAATTTGCAGAACTTACGAGCAATGAAATAGTGTATGATTTGTATTGTGGAACCGGCAGCATTGGCATATTTGTGAGTGAGAAAGCAAAAAAAATAATTGGGGTGGAAATGATAGCGGCAGCCATTGATGATGCAAAAGAAAATGCGGAGCTGAATAATTTATCGACGGCGGATTTTTTTGCAGGCGATGTAATTGATATTTGCAACGACGATTTTTTTGCAGCACACGGCAAGCCGGATGTTATCATCACCGATCCGCCACGGGCAGGAATGCATGAAAAGCTGGTGCGAAAAATTTTGGAGATAGCGGCACCAACAGTGGTATATGTAAGTTGCAACCCCGCCACACAAGCCAGGGACTTACTACTGCTGGATGATAAGTATGAAGTAACAAAAGTGCAGCCGGTGGATATGTTTCCGCATACTCACCATATTGAGAATGTGGTGCAGTTGAAGTTGAGGAAAAAAATACAGTAAGCTAAGAGAAAAAAGGAGAAAAGGAGAAATACACCAGAGAGGAAAACAAAACAAGAGCAATAAGACTTTCACAATAACTCTTTTTCTCCTTCACTCTTTTAATTGCTTAGCCTAATTTTGCCCACTATGAGTAATGTTCGATTTACCCGACCCGACAGGTTTCCACCGATTGTAAAAAACCTGATTATCATTAATGTGCTGGTGTGGATTGCCCAGTTGTCGCTGGACAGCCAGTACCAGCTTACAGTAAAAGGTGCTCTCTGGCCAGTAGACACACCCTTGTTTAATCCGTACCAGATTTTTACCAGCATGTTTCTCCATGCTCCAAGGGTCGATATGTTTTTTCATATTCTTTTTAACATGTTTGCCCTTTTCATGTTTGGCAGGGTACTGGAAAATGTATGGGGAGCCAAAAGGTTTTTGTTCTTTTATCTCGCCTGTGGCATCGGGGCATCAGTCGCACATTTGGCCATGCAATATTTTATGGGAGGAGCTGCATGGGCAGTAGGGGCTTCCGGTGCCATTATGGGAATTATGGTTGCTTTTGGCTACCTGTTTCCCAATACTGAAATGATGATAGTGCCTATCCCCATTCCTGTAAAAGCTAAATGGGTGGTAATTGGTTATGTGTTATTAGACCTCTTTGGCGGGTTTGGAAAAATAGCAGGCGATAATATTGCCCATTTTGCCCACCTTGGCGGTGCTATCACCGGCTTTATTATTGTTTTAATCTGGAACAAAACCAACCGGCGGACGTTATATTAAATACAGCCGCTTCACGCAGAGATCGCTGAGGATGCAGAGAAGAAATAAAAGGACAGCTTACTTTATCTATTAAAAATACTTTAAACAAACCGACCTTTGTCATTCACCATTCACTATTGACAATTCACAATTGACCATTCACCCGATGACTTATTCTGAAAAACAATACAAGCAACAAATTACCCTTGGGCAAAGCGGCAACACATTGATGATGCTGATAGCGATATGCCTTCTTATGTTTGTTGGTCTGGCTTTTATGAAAGCAGTGTGGTTTTTCAGATTTCCTAAAGAACTGGCGCCTTCACTTTTTATTAAAAATATACTCGGGTGGGTTGCCCTACCGGCTGATGGGGAAAGATTGCTGAACCGGCCTTGGACTATTCTTACTTACATGTTTGCACATGACAATATATGGAAAGTGTTTGCCAACATGCTTTGGCTATGGTGCTTTGGTTATATCATGCAAGACCTGACGGGCAATAAAAAAATTGCTCCTATTTTTATTTACGGTGGCCTTGCAGGTGGAGTTGCTTTTATGTTGGCGTACAATTTTATTCCTTCTCTTCATACACAACTTTCTTATGCTACTGCTACAGGTGCATCGGCAAGTGTGATGGCGGTAGCAATTGCCACTACGATGATATCACCAACGTATAAGATTTTTCCAATGATTGGTGGTGGCATTCCATTATGGGTGTTAACGGCTCTTTATGTTATTTCTGACCTTGCCACTGTTTCCATCAGCGATACCGGCAACCTGATTG
>JANORJ010000026.1:0-6853 GCA_031415255.1 Chitinophagaceae bacterium
ATGGCAAATCAACTTATTCTTCCTCCACAGAAGTTTAATTACAAAGAAATAACTGACCAGTTTCCAACAACCGGCAGCCCAAAAAAGAAAATATTTTTTCAAGCCGAACTACGGTCGTTGGCCAATGGCGATGCCAGTTTCGGCATCATCGCCTATGCAGCCTGGAAAGACAGTGGCAGTTGGAGAATTGGTGCCATAAAAGTGTCTGGTATAGATGCAGGTACCGCAGTACCTGTCCCGTTTGTTCCACCAGTTGCTTTCGCTAATAATGAAGTAGTAGTTTCGTTTAAAATTGCTAAAAAAGACAAGAAAGCAAAGAAGAAAAAAAATTGCAAAGAACCAAAAAAGGGACGATGGGATGAATTTGCGAAACTTACGCAAAAGCTTTTAAAAGATAAAAAGCTGCTGGAGAAAAGTGTTTTAACTTTTGAAACAAAAATTTCTGACAACCCGCATCTTGAATATAGTGTAACGTTAGAAGTAAACGGCACCTCCTTAAGTGTTGCCACCAAACCATCACCACCGGCACCGCCAGAAGCTTAAAAAATGATTAGATTTCTAATAGATTGGTCAGAAGTATGGGGTTTACTTATACCCTTACCTTTTATAATCAAAAGGAAAAACATCCCCGCTTTCCTCAAACCTATTCGCCTGTATGTATGGCTTGCTTTGTTTTTAAATATTATTGCTACCTGTATCTGGAAAAGAAATTTCTTGCATTTACCAGAGCTTCCTCATTTTTTCCAAAGCAATAATTTTATATACAATATTCATTCGATTATACGACTGCTATTATTCAGTTATTTCTTTATTCTGCTCAGGCAGCGGTTTATGCACAGAGTAAAAGCAATGCTGCCGTTTGTCTTTATTATTTTAACCTGTATCAATTTTATTTTTTTTGAAGATTTCTTTAACCACAATATGTTCAGCAACCGGCTTCTTGCTACAGAAGCCGCCATTTTATTATTTTATTGTCTTCAATATTATATCTATTTGACAATTGAAGATAGAAACACCCCTTTAAAAAAGCAAGATGGATTCTGGATTGTAACCGGTCTTAGCTTCTTTGTTGCATCAAGTTTTTTTATTTTTCTCTTTTACACTTATCTTACTCAAGAAAATCTACTTTTTGCAGTTGACATTTTTGATGTTCACAATATTGCTTATATATTTTTGTGTATTTGTATAGCTATTACCTTTTATAGACGAGATGACAAATGACTTAACATTTCTCGTGATTCTGGGCATTGCTGTAATGCTGCTGATGGTGGTAAGTATATTGCTAGCCGTTGTATTTAACCAACGCAAAAAAAACCAGCACCGCACTGCTCTTGAAAATTTAAGGGAGCAGCAGCAAAACCAACTGATAGAAGCAGCCGTTCGTAGTGAAGAGCAGGAACGGCACCGCATTGCAGAAACACTGCATGATGAGGTTGGTGCTATACTCTCTTCTGCCAAACTACATTTGCTCGGCATTAAAGCACAAGTACTGGATGAAAGAGATCAGAGGCTGCATGAAAAAGGACGGGAATTGCTGAACGATGTAATTGGAAAAGTAAGAGGCATTTCTCACAATTTGCATTCCAACATTCTGAAAGAATTTGGCCTCAATGAAGCCATCCGGCATTTTTTACGAAAAATAACGGAAGGCATAATCCCCAATGCTACTACCGCATTAGATGATAATTACCAAACCGTAAATCCGGATAACGACATCAGCATTTACCGTATGGTACAGGAACTAATAAATAATATCTTAAAATATGCCCATGCCTCAGAGCTTATTATCAGCTCAACACTAATAAACAATACACTTAATCTCGTTATTTTTCATAATGGTAATGGACTAACACAGGAGCAGTTTGAAAAACTGCGTTATCAAAAAGAAGGATTGGGATTAAAAAATATTCAGAACAGGGTTATACTACTGAAGGGAACAATACATTTTTCCAACGGCAGCGAAGGATACCGGATTAACATGCAAATACCAGTTAAACCTAATTAACCATGAGTACAATAAAAATTGCTATAGCAGACGATTATAAAATTTTCCGGGAAGGATTAAAAGTTGGCTTGTCGGCCGATGAAAACCTGGAAGTGATAATGGAAGCCGATAATGGTGAAGACCTGCTAAAGGCATTGGAAACAAATACACCTGATGTTATTATTATGGATTTAAAAATGCCCATTATGGATGGCATGGAAGCTACAATAGCTGTTCGCAAAAAATACCCGGCAATAAAAGTGCTGGTTGTAACTATGTATGATGATGATAAATTTATTATTCACCTGATGGAAAATGGTGCCAATGGCTACCTGCTTAAAAATACAGAGCCGGATGAAATAAGAAAATCAATTTATGCGGTGCATGAAAATGGCTACTACTTTAATGATGTGGTGAATAAAGCATTGCTAAAAAAACTGGTGCTGAAAAATAATCTGAAGCCTTCGTTCAATCAGAATGTAGAGTTGACAGAAAGAGAGCTGGAAGTGTTGAAACTTATTTGTGTAGAAAAAACTGCCGCAGAAATAGCTAAAGATATTTTTTTAAGCCCCCGATCTGTAGAAGGTATCCGTCAGCGATTGATTGAAAAAATCGGCGTTCGCAATACCGCCGGCCTGGTGATGTTTGCAGTAAAAAATAATATGGTGGATTAAGCCTGCTCCAGGTTCTCCAGCATATCTTTCGTCATAGCTGCCAAATCATATTCTTCTTTCCAGCCCCAATCATTTCTTGCCACCGTATCATCAATACTTTGCGGCCATCCATCAGCAATAGACTGTCGATAATCTGGTTTATAAGAAATAGTAAAATCAGGAATATGTTTTTGAATAGCAGCACCAATTTCTTTTGGTGAAAAACTCATTCCCGATACATTATACGAAGTACGAATTTTAATTTTCGCAGCCGGTGCTTCCATTAATTCAATAGTAGCTTTAATAGCATCCGGCATATACATCATTGGCAAGTACGTATCTTCTTTCAAAAAACATTCGTACTTTTTTTCTTCTAATGCTTCATGAAAAATTTCTACTGCATAATCAGTAGTGCCACCTCCGGGTGCTGATTTATAAGAAATCAAACCGGGGTAACGAATACTCCGCACATCCACCCCAAACCGTTGATGAAAATAATTGCACCAAAATTCACCGGCATATTTGCTGATGCCATACACCGTAGCCGGTTCAATAATGGTTTGCTGCGGACAATTTTGTTTAGGTGATGTTGGGCCAAACACAGCTATGGAAGATGGCCAATATACTTTAGTTAATTTTTCTTCCCGGGCAATGTCTAGTACATTTAACAGACCTGTCATATTCAAGTTCCAGGCCAGACCGGGATTTTTTTCGCCGGTGGCTGAAAGAATAGCTGCTAGTAAATATATCTGTGTAATATTTTGTCGTATTACCTGCACATGCAACATTTCTTTATTCATTACATCCAGACTTACATATGGCCCGGTGCCTTCGAGTAAAGGGTTTTGTTCCCGCAGGTCAGAAGCAATTACATTCGCATTGCCATAAATCTGCCGTAGTGCCATTGTGAGCTCCACTCCTATTTGGCCTGAGGCTCCGATGACAAGAATCTTTTCTTTTAACATAAAATGATGTAATATTTCTCAAATGTAAAGAGAATAAATCTTTTCGCAAGTTACCATCCGCTCAACCGTTTCTGTGATTGGCTCATTCATTATATATTATTTAAAGAGAAGAAAGGAAATTAGAAAAAAATTAATTATGAAAGCATTAATTATTTTTATTTATTTCCTTTTTTCCGCAGCAACATTACAAGCACAAATTCCACAACAGACGAGAGCTAAAAAAAATACGTCCGTTTATACCCAACAAGTTCCTGCAAAAAAAGTAGCTATGGAATCGGTCACAGAAACCAAGAATACTTCCGCTGTAACCCAGATAATTGCTGCATCGAATGATTATTCCAAAATGAGGATCAAACTCCCTTTCGCCACGGAAGAAAAAGATTACCTGGTACAAAAAATAGGACATTTTTTTATCCTTAATGGCGATATCATTGTGGGTGATGATTTTCCAAAAACACAGTCTTTATCCACCATCCCCAATAATGGATTCTTTCATTTTCAATGGACAAATGCTACCATACCGATTGTAATTGACCCTTCGGTTTATGAAAATGGTTTGGGTTTTGCTGTGCATAGTGCTATTGCGGCTTTTAATAGCAAAACAAAACTATGTCTGGTGCCAAGAAGTGATGAGGATGATTACATAAAAATAACTTTCTCCACCAGTCTTGGAGCTGCTGCTGGTAGTTCTAAAATTGGTCGTCAGGGTGGAGGACAAACATTAAATCTTGGTTCCTCCGCAGTTAAAGGAACTGTAATGCACGAACTAATGCATGCTGCAGGTTTTTATCATGAACAATGCAGACCAGACAGGGATCAATTCATCAGAATCCTTACAGACAATATCATACCGGGTAAAAAAAATCAATATCAAATTGAACCCGGACTTACTCAGACCACTTACGATTATTGTTCTATTATGCATTATCCTGCCATTTCTTCATTTTCAATAGATGGCAAACCTACATTGGAATGTGCATTGAGCGGATTAAAGGTGCCATGTCCTGATTGTTTAGGGAAACAGGAAGGCTTCAGTGCAAAAGACATAGAAGGTATTGATAAATTTTACAGTAAGGTAAGCCGGTATCCTTGCGAAACGGCCTTTCCAACACCTTTTAATCAACAGATGCAATTGTCTAACAATTATCCCACAGCCTCTAATGCTGCAATTGCTGCTTTTCAACGTAGTTCTTTGTTGGCAACAAAAGAAAAAGTGGTAGGTGCTTATCCAAATTTTCATGAGGTCAGACAAGGAAACAATATTGTGGGTGGAACCATATTTCTTAAATATGGCGCAGCGGATTGGATGGACATCCCTTTAGCAGAATTAGGGTACCCACTTATTAATGATTTCGCTGCAAGAATGAGGGCCACTACCAACTATGCCGTTCAAAACGGTTATATTGGTGGCTACCCCAATGGGTTTCATGCAAATTATGGGAAAGGTATTGTTTGTGGCACCATCCTTATTAAACCTGGCAGTGCTGATTGGCGGGATGTTCCCTTATCAGAATTAGGTAATCCTGCTCTCGATGATATTGGCGCCAGGATGAGGTCTGCTAATGATTATGCTTCGAGGAATGGTTATCTCAGCGGCTTCCCGACATTTCATCATGCAAACTATGGTAAAGGAATTGTTTGCGGCATTATCCTCATTAAAAGAGATGCTGGCGAGTGGAGAGATGTTATTATTGTTGAAGGTCCCCGTTAAAATAAAATTTAAAAATATATTTAGTATGAAAAAAATAATCCCAACTTTATTATTCAGCACATCCATTTTATTATCGTGTGGTACTAAGCAGGATAAAGCCGTTAGTGATGCCAAACAGTTACAAAAAGAAATTTCAGCAATGCGGCCCGGCGCCATACCAACTACGGAAGGTGGATGGACTATGACTGCAAAAATTAATGGGAAAGATTGGACAGCCACTTCCATTATGCCGCCAGAAGCAGCAGGAAGAATTGTTGGAGATAATAATGGTGAAGGTTTTGGCTTTCCGTATGACCGGAGAAATATGGTAGTTGGTGAAAAAACAATATTTGGCCATAACAACGCTGTTGACCTCTCAACCTACGAGAACGGAGAATTGAATTATTGGGGAGGTTATAAAGGGGGAATGGAAATTACTAAAGTGGATGCTAACTGGGCAGAAGGAAAATTTTTTGTAACAGGCAGTACCACCGAGTCTGCTAAAACAGTAGAAATTACCGATGGTTTTTTCAGAATATCCATGGTATTACCTCAAAAGTAATTCGGCAAATACATTTAGAAAAGAGCATTCGTTTGTATTCTCACAATTATTTTATTAAACTAGTCTATAAAATAATTGAGGCAATTTTATTGAGTAATGTTACCTCATACTCCTATTGCAGAAGAGCACTTTATCAAATACATGCTGCAAGCAGTACGTTTTCAATTTCAAGGCAAGTCAGTTTTATTGCCAATAAGGAACGTATAACTGACAACAAATATGTTGTCGATATTTTTTCTTTGTCTATACAATTAGTTGATGATTAATTCCTTTAAAAGCAAAATAAATTTTTCGATTAAAACCATCGGCTCACTCATTGCTGTGAATGGCTCAATAAGGCTTTAAACAATTTAGTTAATAAAGAAATTTGAAAAAATCTTTCAGTATGAAACCATTTGTCTATTCTTTTTTTAGCAGTTTGTTATTGGCAGTACTGGTAACTACAAAAACTTTTTCACAGGATGTTACGCTTACTACATCACCTATTGCTGTTTCAAATATTTCGCAAGGAACAACCTTCAATCCTGTCTATATAGTAAAAATGGATGTAGCTACTTTAGCTGCTACCGTTAACAGTCTTCAGTTTACTTTAACCGGAACTCATGATGCTAATGATTTAACTACCATCACCACTTGGTTTAATGCTTCGGCTCCTACTGTAGCCGGAGCTTCTGCACTGGAAAACCTATCAGGATTATTTGCAGCTCCCCATACCTATACCTCCACCTTTAGCCGTACTATTGCAGCTGGTGCTTCAGGGTATTTTATCATCACAGTTACCACTGCTGCAGCTGCTACTAATGGAAACACTGTAAAAGCAAATGGGGCTGCTAACCCTGCATTATTTGGTTTTACTACCTCACCCACTATTATCAATAACCAAACTGATGCAGCTGGAACACAAACGATACAGGCCGCAGGAATAACCTTAACTACAACAGCTATTGCTGCTGCAAATATTGCACAAGGCACCACCTTCAATCCTATATATATATTAAA
>JANORJ010000027.1:0-5796 GCA_031415255.1 Chitinophagaceae bacterium
AAAATAGAACTTGAAAATGGCACGGATGTAAAACCCATTTTTGAAAAAATAAAAAAGAAGTATAAAAAGAATCCCATCAATACCGAAGACGGATTAAAAATTGAATTTGATAATGACTGGGTGCATCTGCGTACTTCCAACACCGAACCCATCATCCGTATTTATGCTGAAAGTGATTTTGAAACCAAGGCTGGTAATATTGCCATGCAGTTGATGCGGGATATAAAAGAGTTTGGTTAAGCAATGTAGCGGCCACTACTTTTTACAAATATGAAAATAGAATGCAGTCTGCCCAGCACTGATAAAGACGATTATGTTTACACCCTTAGCGAACCACGGAAAGCCCGGCCGGCATAGTACGATTCTGCACCGTTGTGATACACAAATACCTGATCGAAGCGGCGATCACAAAAGAGTGCACCGCCAAGTTTTCTGATAGGAGCAGGAGTGTGCACCCAACTCGAGGTTTTTGTATCGAAATTGCCCAATTGCTGCAATGCTCGGTATTGTTCTTCCGTTAAAAGATCAATACCCATATCGGTTGCCATATCAATAGCATTATTTTTTGGTTTATGTTCCTTTCTTGACGCCAGAGCTTGTCCGTCGTAACAAAAACTTCTGCGGCCTTTTGGACTTTCGGCTGCGCAATCATAAAAAATATATTCGCCTGTCTTTTTATCATAACCAACCACATCCGGTTCTCCACCGGTTGTTTCCATTTCATCGAGTGACCATAATTTTTGCGGATTAGCTTCCAGCTTTGCCTGTATGGCAGCCCATTCAAGACCTTTATGGCGGTTCTTATTTTTTTCAAAACGTTCTTTCAATACGCTGAGTAGATCTTTACGTTGTGCTGCTGACAAGTCTTTTTTATTACTTTTCATATTTTTATATTATTACTATTGTATTGCTGGCTTAGTACCTGAATGCCTTACTACCTTATAAAGCATTATGAAATTGATGATAGCCATCAAAAACATGGGTATCCGTCTATACATGAAATCGGTAGATATAAGCCGGTCAATTAATTCTAACGAAAATTTTTTATCCAGCTCGACTTGAATAGGAATTTGAATAACTATCGTTGAAACAAGTGCGATAACATTAAAAAGCAATGCCAACCAAACTAACCACTTGGGTATAACCATCGGCCGAAACCACAACAATAAAATCTGTGGAATGAAGGATAAGAAAAAGAAAACAACAAATAGTGGAATAATTAATTTACTATCAATATGATGAAATGCAGGAAATTCATTTGAGCCTACTACCCGCCATGTTTTGTAAGCAACCAATGAATTTACTATGCCTCCGCCAAAAACATAGAAAGCCAACAGAATGTAGAGTGAGAATACAGTGGTTGAAATTTTGTTTTTATTCATTATATATTTTTTTAATGAACTATTTTTTGTCTAATGGGTTATCACTGAATTGCCCGCAACTACTTCTATGACTTGACGCTATGACGATATTTCATATTACTTAAGCCAGATCCTCTTTAGAGTAAAGATAATAAAGTTGAGAAAATAGTCTAAAGATCAGCTTCATTGGTTAGCCGTATATGTCTCAAAGTAGCGTTATCAAGCTGAGGACTTATTCTTTAAACCTTAGTATAGCCAAACTCAATGTTGCACACTGTTTTTCCAGTCCCAAAGCACAACAATCCATTTTGTTTTGTCCGATTCATAGTAAGTATAAATTTCGTCAAACCCAATCCTCCTATGAGCATTAAGGGAACGAGAATTTGTATGTGCAATTATAGTAATTGCAAAGTCGTACTTGCTTTTGTATAACTCTTTGTAAACAGTATAGCAATTATCCAAAATGCCCTGACCACGATAATCTTTGTCTACACAAACCTGTCCTACGAGAATGTAATTGAAATCTGATATTTTTTTGTCTTTATATAAAACAATATCAAATAAGTTAAACATTGAAAACAAAATAGGTATGTCAAATTTTGAATATTTTGTCATAGCTAACACATATCCTATTACTTTGTCATGGTCTTTAGCTATAACATGTTTCTCATTGTCATTAAGTTTTTTTAATGAGTCAAATGTGTGGTGAACAGTTACAAAACCCTGGGTTTGTATTTCATCTATATTCAAATTTTGAGATAAATTTGACTTTTGTAGTTTTAATATACATTCTAAGTCGCTTTTTGAGTTTACTGTAGTGTAAGTTATCATTATGAACTGGTCAGTTTAAAAGGCTGGCAACTTATTTATTACGATAAAACAGTATAGTTTAAAGTACATTTTCAAAGAAATTTTTATCCCAATCATCATATCAACTTATCCGCCGTAATCGGCAACTCTCGTATTCTTTTTCCCGTAGCATGATATACTGCATTGGCTACTGCCGCAGCAAATCCTACTATTCCTACTTCTCCCATTCCTTTTGATCCCTGCGGATTAAGAATAAGGTCAGGCTTATTGACAAACAATACTTCTATATGCGGCACATCTGCATTCACGGCCACATGGTAATCTGCAAAATTATTATTCACCCATCTGCCATAGCGATGGTCTATTATTCCTTCTTCCATCAGCGACATACTGATGCCACCCACCACGGATCCGATAATCTGGCTTTCGGCTGTTTTTTCATTAATAACTTTTCCTGCATCCACAGCCGTTACTGCCCTTGCCACTTTTATTACACCTGTTGCTGAATGCACCATCACTTTTACAAAGTGAACGGCATACGAAAAAGCAGAATGATTAGCCATCGGGTTGCCGGGAGAACTTTCCAGCAATTCAATTTGTTTTATACCGGCATCCTTCATAGCATCTGCAAAACTTATTTTCTTAGTGCGGTCAGATATTAATACCATGTGTCCATTTTCAAAAACAATGTCATCGGGCTTCACTTCATGCACTGTTTCCGTATGAAAAATGGAATTTTCTTTTATCAGGTCAACTAATTTCTTTTTCAGGGTTACTGCCACGTTATTTACTGCCGCACCCAATGTGGAAGTAGTACCGGAACCTCCCTGCATAGGCCCGGGAGTAAAATTAGAATCACCCAATTCAAAACGAATATTGGCTGCCGGAATTCCCAAAACATCCGAAGCCAGTTTGATCATAGCAGTAGCCGTGCCGGGTCCCATATCGGTAACACCACTTTGCAATACCAAAGTGCCATCGGGTAAAAACCTTACGGACACTTTGGCATCACCTCTCCATGCACTAAATATGCCGGAGCCGGTACCATAACCTATCAGCCATTCACCTTCCTTCATCGAACGGGGCTGCCGGTTGCGGTCATACCATTTTATTTTTTCAGTACCCAGTTGATAAGCTTCTTTCAAAAATTTACTGGAATAAGGTTTGTTATCCTCCAGATCCGTTTCTGCATAGTTGAGAATACGGAAATCAATCGGATCCATATTTACGGCATAGGCCATTTCATCCATCGCACATTCCAATGCATAGGCACCGGTAGTTTCACCAGGGCCCCGCATCCAGGTGGGTTCACTTAAATCAAGCGGAAAAACTTTATACCGGGTATTTACATTCGGAAAATTGTATAACGACCTTGTTGCATTCACGATTCCTTCGGTAAACTCACGGTAAGTAGATGTCATAGCCATTGCATCGTGAGTGATACCAAATAGTTTTCCATCTTTTCCAGCACCCATACTTATTTTTTGTATGGCCTGCGGACGATAACCTACCATCGTAAACATTTCGGGTCTTGTCAACATCAACTTTAATGGCTTACCCACTTTTCGGGAAGCAATCAATGCAGCAATGGCATGCGGCCAGGTATTAAATGCCGAACCAAATGCACCACCAATAAATTGGGTGATGATTCTTACATCTTCTTTTTTCAATCCAAATGCCCGCATAATATTTTGCTGGGTGCCGGACAGGGATTGTGTTTTTTCATACACCGTTACTTTATTTTCTCCTTCCCAGTTTACGGTAAGTCCATGAATCTCCATGGGGTTATGCACTTCCAGCGGCATACTGTATTGTGCTTCTATCGTTACATCCGCTTTTTTCCATGCTTCTGCTTCGCCTCTTATATATTCTTTAAAATTATTTCCTTCCAATGGCTTGCCAGTTTTTTGCGCTGCTTCCAAGTTAGTCTGGTGTACTTCTTTAGTATAAGTTGCTTTTACAAGCGAAGTAGCATGCACAGCTCTTTCAAAAGTATCTGCTACAACAATTGCAATGGGCTGCCCGCTAAAGCGAATTGTATTATCAGTAAAGACACGAAACCCTCTTTTAGTACTGGGTTGTTTGGCTATTTCCGCTGCGCTGGATTCATAGCCGGGTAGTTTTGGGCAATTTAAATGTGTGATGACTGCCAACACACCCGGTGCATTTTCTGCTGCTTTGGTATCCATTGCCGTAATGGTTCCTTTGGCAATGGTACTTTCTGCCAGTACACCATATACAATGCCCGGGAAATTATATTCTGCTGAATACTTTGCAGTGCCGGTTACTTTTTGTACGCCATCTACCCGGTCTAGAAATGGTTGATCTGTTGTTATAGAATTGCCCATATAAAATAGTTTATGCTAAACCTGTTGCTTTTGATAATGCTTCTACAATCGCCACTGTTCCCATCTTCACTTTAAAATTATTATGTCCGTATCCTTTAGCCCCTTTCATTGCCAGTTCTGCTGCTTTCGAAAAATTTTCTTTTGTAGCAGGCTTCCCAACTAAAAACTTTTCTGCTTCAACTAATCTCCACGGCTTATGTGCCACACCACCCATGGCCAGCCTTGCGTTTTTAATTGTAGTACCCGTTACTTCCAAGGCCACCGCCACTGATACCACCGCAAAAGCATACGATGCCCTGTCCCTTATTTTCAGGTAATAATTTTTATTAAAAGAATTAGCAGGAATAGTAACGCCGGTAATCAATTCGCCTTTTAGTAATGTATTATCTTTTTCAGGAGTGTCACCGGGTAAACGATGAAAGTCAGTAAATAAAATTTTACGATCACCTTTTGGTCCGCTTACCGTTACGGTGGCATTTAATGCAGCTAATGCCACACACATATCACTGGGATGTACGGCAATACATTTATTACTTGCCCCGAAGATGGCATGCATACGGTTATATCCTTCTGCTGCCCCGCAGCCGCTTCCGGGTTGTCGTTTATTACAAGGCATCGTTGTATCATAGAAATAGGTACACCTTGTTCGTTGCATAATATTGCCACCCACCGTTGCCATATTTCTCAACTGCGCAGAAGCACCAGCTTTCAATGCCATCATCAGCAAAGGGTATTTATTTTTTACTAATTCATTTTCCGAAACTTCGCTATTGATGGCTAATGCACCGATCTTTAATCCGGTTACACTGTTTTCAACTTGTTTCAGTGGAAGGTTATTAATATCAATCAGGCGGGTAGGGACTATTACTCCTTTTTTCATCAGGTCAACCAGGTTAGTGCCACCTGCAATAAAACCTCCCGTTGGATTTTTTGCCAATGCATCTACCGCCGCTTTTACAGATGATACTCTGGTATATTCAAAATTGATCATATTATTTCCCTCCTTTTTTTACATTCATGATAGCATCTACAATATTTGGGTACGATCCGCAACGGCAGATATTACCACTCATGTACTCTTTTATTTCAACTTCGCTATTGGCATGCCCTTCTTTTATACAAGCAACAGCCGACATAATTTGCCCGGGTGTGCAATAACCACACTGAAATCCATCATGTTTTATAAATGCTTCCTGCATGGGATGCAGTTGATCCCCATTTGCCAAACCTTCTATCGTCGTAATTTTTTTTCCTTCATTCATTACGGCCAGCGATAA
>JANORJ010000028.1:0-2119 GCA_031415255.1 Chitinophagaceae bacterium
CCGGTGTTTTGGCCACCCACGATCTGGAGCTGGCAAAAATGGCTGAAGAATATCCTGCAAATATTCAGAATTATCATTTTGATGTGCAAGTGGAAAATGATGAACTGTATTTTGATTACAAATTAAAAAGAGGCATCTGCCGTAGCATGAATGCCTCTATATTAATGAAGAAGATAGGAATAGAATTGTAAAAAAGTTTGTGGTTGGTAGTTTTTAGTTTGTGGTTTTCAAAGTTCGAAACTTACACAACTATTCTATCTGTTGAATTTCACGCAGACTTAGTACTTCAAACTTCTTACTTAGTACTTAACTATTTTCCCCAGCCAAACCAATCATTACCATTTGCATACAGCATCAATGCAATCAGTATTATGAACCCTGCTATTTGCGCATACTCCATAAACTTATCGCTTGGCTTTCTGCCGGTAATCATTTCCCATAAAGTAAACATTACATGGCCGCCGTCTAAGCCCGGTATTGGCAATATATTCATAAAGGCAAGGATAACTGATAGCATCGCTGTTAACCGCCAGAATGATTCCCAATCCCACACCGGAGAGAAAATAGAACCCATTGATTTAAATCCGCCAACAGCTTTATAGCCCCCTGTATTAGGATTTAAAATAGTTTTGAATTGAGCTACATAATCTCTCAACTCAGTAAACGTCATTTTAACACCAGCAGGAAAAGCCGGTAAAAAATTATATTTATTTACTTCAAATTTTAACCAGCCAAGACTGTCCAATTGGCGCATAGTACCATAAGGATTAAAACCAATCT
This sequence comes from Chitinophagaceae bacterium, assembly GCA_031415255.1. Classification (GTDB taxonomy): domain Bacteria; phylum Bacteroidota; class Bacteroidia; order Chitinophagales; family Chitinophagaceae; genus JJ008. The sequence continues at coordinate 781 of JANORJ010000028.1, forward strand.
GACCTTCCTCGTTAATTCTTGAAACAAAGCTGGTATCTCTACCATCTCTGATAACTGTTATTAAAACAGTTTTGTTCTTTTTTGTTTCGAGTATGTCTGCCAATTCATCAAAATATCCAAATCGGATAGAATCTATACCAACAATTACATCATTCTTTCGCAAGCCTGCTTTGTAAGCAGATGAAGTATCATTCACCCGTAAAACCATAGCTGGAATTCGGGGCTCAATAAAGCCTGTCCTTTTCTGATTTTTATTAACCACTAACTGGCCAACAAAATTTTCCGGCAGATTTAAAAGTAATGGCTTGCCATCTCTTTCCAACTGCACCTGCGAAGCAGTAATCAATTTCTTTTTAAACCGGGTAAGGTCATAAACTTCTTTACCATCAACACCAATTATCTTATCTCCATTTTTAAATCCAATTTTCATTAATGTACTGTCACCAATATGCACACCATACTTCATAGAACTGGATGGCACTTTCTTATCGCCCCAAACCATTAATATAAAAGCATAAATAATAAATGCTGTAAGTATATTCATTATCACTCCCCCCAACATTACTATCAACCGTTGCCAGGCTGGCTTACTTCTAAATTCCCATGGCTGTGGCGGCAGTTTCATCTGTTCTTTATCCATGCTCTCATCTATCATCCCGGATATTTTTACATATCCACCCAGTGGTAACCAACCAATACCATAAACGGTATCACCCACTTTCTTTTTTACCAATGAAAACCACGGGTCGAAGAATAGAAAGAATTTTTCTACCCGGCACTTAAACCATTTGGCAGTTATATAATGGCCAAACTCATGCAGTATAACTAATATAGAAAGGGACAATAATAATTGTCCGGCTTTTATACCTACCTCCGCCCAATTGATTGCTAACAGATTCATAGTCGTTTATTCTTAATAACAAATCCCGATAATTATCGGGACTTTGTCTTGCTAATTATAAATAAGATTTATAGTTTAATTATATCGGCAGCGAAGTTACGGGCCTCGCCATCGCTTTCAAAATATTCCTCCAGTGTGGGTTTCTCAATAAAAGGGATGTTTTGCATGGTTTTTTCTATCACATCCGTCATGTCTAAAAAGTTGATACGGTTGCGCAGAAAGGCATACACAGCTACTTCGTTAGCGGCATTCATTATACAAGCCAGGTTGCCACCCCTATTCAATGCGTCCATTGACAATGCTAAATTTCTGAATGTTTTAACATCCGGCTCCTCAAAATTTAGTGTGCTTACTTTCTTAAAATCGTACCGGGGTAAATCATTTTTAACCCGCCGAGGAAACGCCATTGCATATTGAATAGGCAATTTCATATCCGGC
>JANORJ010000029.1:0-13465 GCA_031415255.1 Chitinophagaceae bacterium
TTGTACACTCATATTAAAAACACCGCTGTATCGGTATCGCTTCCGGTATGTTGGGTTTACATTTGCCGACCATCCTCCATACGAATAAAGATTGCCGTAAACTCTCACATCCCAATATTGACTTAATACTTTATAATAGCCTAATCCTTCTAATCCTAATCCAAATTGTTCGTTAGTGGCAAATTGTGGTGGTAGCAATCCTGAATGTCGCCCCTGGCTAAGTGGATAAAAACCAAACGGTAAATAAATGGGGATCGGTACTCCTTCAAATTCCAAATGAGCAGGACCGGATACTGCCAGCTTCTGGTTAATCACTTTCATTTTATTGGTGCGGATACCAAAATGCGGATCATCCAATAAGCAGGTTGTAAAGACAGCCCTTTTTGCAAAAGTGGTATTCTCATTTACTTTTTTTGCCTGCTCTGCAATAACAAGAAACTCTCCCTGCTTTGTAAAAGTATTTTTAGTAAGACCTACCTGTGTTTTAAAATTATACCGAATGGTATCACTGGTAAAATCCGTCTCTCCACTTTTAAAGTGAGCTGTTTCTTTTACTGCACCTGTACTATCCTTACTATTCACCGCAGTTACAATCTGTGTTTGTTGATCCATTTCAACTTTCGGTGCAGTCAGTACGATGTCGTTATATTCTGTTTTTGTTTTGCCGTAAAGAATTATTTTTTTATCCTGTATCAGCACCACGACAGAATCTTCAGCGGCATATTTTAAAGGAGCCTCTAATGAATCTTTGGAAATTTTTAGCGAAAAGGTGTCAACCTTTGTGATGATACCAGTATCCTTAACCGGAATTACTGTTGTATCAGTATTGGGGCTGAAAAATTTTGTAGCAGTATCTTTCTTAACTATTGGTTTGATAGTATCAGTACCGTTAATTATTTGATTTGTTAAAGGATTGCGAAAACCGGGCGACTGGATACCGGCAGCTGTAGTTTTCCACGTTAGTGTGCATAACATCGCAGCAGTCAGTATCCCGTAAAAAAAATAATTTGGCCTAAATTTGTACAGTTGCTTCATCAGGTTGGCAGCAAAAGTAAACCTTTATCAATAGGCATCCTAAAGCTAAGCCTAAACAATTTGTGAAGATTCTGAGAAACCGTAAACAGAAAATTGATGATTAAACGAACCTTTCTTTTTTTTCTTGCTGCTGCTTTTTGTATTACTATTTTTTCCTTTGTCAACGAGTCTAAGAGAGAAGATAAAAAGCAGAAAGTAATTAAAACTATTATTATAGATGCCGGTCATGGCATTATGGCCAATGGCGGACATAATGGAGCCAAGGGTGCTTACTCCTACGAGGATGAAATTTGCCTGGCCATCTCAAAAGAATTAGTTAAAAATTTTCATGGCGAATTGCCTGAAATAAAAATAATAGAAAGCAGACCTACAGAAAAAATTACTGCTATCGATCGCCGGGCAGAAATTGCCAACGAAAACAACGGTGACCTTTTTATCTGCATACATGTAAATGCCGCTGTGCCAAAAAAAATTTCTGAGAAAACTGGTACCAAAACAGTTACTTATTACACCGGCACAGGGAAAAACAGAAAAAAGAAAACAAAAGAAATGCCGCAGTACAGAACATACACCATACCCAATCCTGCCAAAGGAACTGAGACCTATATATGGGGTTCTCATAAAAATGAAGACAAGGAAATAGCCATGCGGGAGAATGCACCCATGCTGCAAGAAGATAATTTTAAAACTAACTACGGTGGTATTGATCCAAATTCACCAGAGTTTATTGCCGTCTCCTTATTAAAAACAAAACAGTTCTTTAAACGTAGTGCCACTCTGGCTGGTTATGTACAGGATGAGTTTGGCAAAGTGGGCCGGGTGGACCGTGATGTGCGGCAACGAGGTGTTGGCATTTGGGTGTTGCAGGCCACTGCCATGCCAAGTATATTGGTAGAAACTGGTTATATTACTAACCGCAGCGAAGAAGATTATTTAAACAGCAAGGCAGGACAAAAAGAAATTGCCGGCTGCATTTTAAAAGCAGTAAAAACTTATATTGCTTGGTTAGAAAAGCAACAAAAGGATATGGAAAATGGCAATAGTAACAAAAACCCAATAGCAAAGGATGTAACTTCATTGCTGAATTTAGTAGAAGAAAAAGAAAAAAGAATGGCAGAATAATATTCCTGCGTTACCGTTATTTTTAATTGTTAAATCAATCCTGTCAAATACTGACTTCATGAGAAAAATAATTTTTACCTCAATCGCTTTTCTGACAGCCACTTTTTTTATTGGGGCAGCAGCCCAGGAAAAATCTAAGAAACCAATCCAGACAATTATAATAGATCCGGGTCATGGCGGCATGGATCCCGGTGCCACTGGTACTATTGCAACAGAAGCAAACGTATCACTACAGGTATCATTGAAGCTGGGAGATACGCTGGCAAAAGCTTATCCTGAAATGAAAATTATTTATACCCGGACTACAGACATAGTACCCGGCAATAAAACAACAATTGATGCAGGATTAAAATACCGTGCTAATCTTGCCAATGAATCGGGTGGTGATTTGTTTATTGCAGTTCACTGCAATTCTGCGGGTAAGCGACCCGGAGGCTGGTACGAAAAGAAAGTTGTTGGAAAAACACCCATCACTAAAACATACAAAAAAGGAAAAAAGACCTATAAAAAAACAACTTACCAGTATCAGTATGAAAATGTGTGGGTGGAAAACAAAGCAAAAGGAACTGAAACCTACTTATGGGCAGTAAATAAAAATGATTCGAAAATCAACTCTGTCACAAAAAATAATGAATACACCGGGGAAATTGATTCCACTTCCACCCTTACGTTACCCGATCCTTCTGACCCGAATGAAAAAGTGAGGATGCTTATTTATGCGCAAAATTATTTCAGAAAAAGCCTAACACTGGCCGATTATATCCAGGAAGAATTTAAAGACGCCGGCCGTGTAGATCGTGGTGTAAAGCAACGAAATGATAAGGGCATTTGGGTGCTGCAGGCTACTGCCATGCCAAGTATCCTGGTTGAAATCGGCTTTATATCGAATAAGGAAGAGGAACTATACATTACCAGTGAGGCAGGCCAACGGGAAATAGTCAACAATATTTTTACCGCCTTTAAAAAATATAAAGAAAAGCAGGAATCCAAAACAAAAGACAACCAGTCCGGGCCTGAGAAAAAAGGCTTCTGATGCCAGTTAACCCGTTTAAAAATAAATAGTTATCTTGCAGTTTGCTACAGGTTATTGCCTTGGCAAAATCAATCCAATGAAAATTAGCAACGAAACAAAAGTCGGAATTCTTACCATTACAGCCCTTACTATTCTTATCCTCGGATTCAATTTTTTGAAGGGTAAAAACCTTTTCAAAAAAAGTAAAAGTATATACGCTGTTTTTAAAGATATGGGATCGCTGGAAAAATCCAATGAAGTAAAAATTCTTGGTCTTCCTATTGGTGCTGTTTCTGATAAGAAAGAGATTGATAAAAATGTAAGTGCTGTAATTGTTACAATTAATCTTACAAGAGATATTAATATTCCTGTCAATTCTATAGCATATATTAAATCTGGTTTGGTAGGTGCTTCATATATAATAATAGAAAAAGGAGATTCCAAAACCTATTTGAAATTAGGTGATACACTCAAAACTCGAGAAGAAGGTGGCTTATTAGATCAGGTGTCATCTCAACTTAATCCTACATTAAACAAAGTAAGAACCGTTCTTGATTCATTAACCCAAACGCTTACCGGAGTTAATGGTTTATTAAATTCTGACGCAAAGATCAACTTACAACAAACTTTTGCCAACTTGAACAGAGCCAGCAGTGCATTAAATGGATTGCTTGATAACCAATCGGGGCCATTGGCAAAAACATTGAACAACGCACAATCTATAACTGAAGAATTTAAAAAGAATACCGAGAATATCAACAGCACTATTAGTAATGCCAAACTAGCCTCTGAAAAATTAGCTGCACTTGAATTGAAACCAACTATTGACTCGTTGAATGCAATGATAAGCCAGCTTAAAGGAGCTGTTGCAAAAATTTCGAGTAAAGATGGTACACTAGGCGCATTAATTAATGATAAAACGCTTTATAATAAACTGAATGATGCTATTCTAAGTGCAGAAATATTGATGGACGATCTCCGCACCAATCCCAAACGCTACGTTAATATATCCGTTTTTGGAAGAAAAGATAAAAACGGACCTATAACTTCGCCAGCGATAAAAGATTCTGTTCCCGGCGGGAATAAATGATGCGAAACTTTAAAATATTTTATTGCCTTTTATTTGCCGGGCTTATGGCAAGCCCGGTTGTTTCTTTTGCACAAATAATACCTTCACCTACTGTTACTTCCCCTCCTGTTGACAGTACTCGTCTGATAGAAATTTTACCAGGTGTACGTAAATTAGAATTCATAAAACTGAATGATTCCACACAACTGCAAATACTGGCAGGCAATGTAAAATTGAAACAAGGCACCTCCTATTTCTGGTGCGACAGCTGCGTTATTAATAGTAATACCAAAACATTTGAAGCCTGGGGCAATGTGCATATTAACGATGCAGACACGGCTAATATCTATTCCAGTCATCTTCGTTATTTCATCAATAAAAAATTAGCATTTCTTGATGGCGGGGTAAAATTAACTGATGGCAAAGGAACACTCACTACTCCCGACCTGGAGTATGACATGACAACCGACATTGGTATTTATAAACATGGCGGCAAAGTTCTCAATAAAAAAACGGTGCTCACCAGCAAAGAAGGATATTATTATGCTGGACTACGAGATGTGTATTTCAAAAACAAAGTAGAACTAAAAGACCCTGCTTACAATATCAAAACAGATTCATTACTGTATAACACCGAAACGCAAACAGCCCGGTTTATTGCTTACACCCTTATAAAAGATAGCAGCGGCAGAACAGTAGAAACAAGCGAAGGTTTTTATAATATGCAAACAGGCAAAGCTGAATTTGGTGGCAGGCCGGTAATAAAAGACGGTAAGTTGACTATTACTGCCAACAATATTGCTATTGATGATAGCACAGGTATCAGCCATGCAAAAGGAAATGTAATTATCATTGATACTATACAGCACACCACTATCATTGCCGGCGAAGTTTTTAGCGACAGCAAAAAAGACCGGATACTTGCCACTCGTAAACCATTAATGATAGTAAAGCAAGGCGACGACTCCATATATATAGCAGCCGACACTCTTTTCTCTGCCAGGCTTACAGATTTATACGGACAGAAAGATTCTGTTTTAAAAGACACAGTGAAAGGAACAAAAGTGGTTAGTGTAAATAGTAAAGACAGTACGAACCGTTACTTCGAAGCTTACCGGAATGTCCGCATTTTTTCTGATTCGTTGCAGGCCGTTTCTGATAGTTTGTTTTACTCGTTCAAAGATTCGACTTTCAGGTTATATCAAAATCCGGTGGTGTGGGCCAAAGAGAAAACGCAAATATCTGGTGATACGATTTTACTTTTTACAAAAAATAAAAAAGCAGATCGGGTAAAAGTATTTGAAAACAGTTTCCTTGTTAACAAGCTTGATCCCGAAGTGTACAATCAGATAAAATCCACTCGTATGGATGGATGGTTTAGAGAAGGAAATATTGATTCTGTAAGAGCTAATGGCTCTGCAGAATGTATTTATTACTTACAGGACGATGATAGTGCTTACACTGGCATTAATGAATCGAAGTCGGATATAATGGATATTTATTTCAAGGAGCAGTCTTTGCAAAAAGTTGTTTTCCGCAGCAGTGTTACCGGCACTATATGGCCCATCAAACAAAAAAGCCCAACCGAAATGCGGCTTCCCGGTTTTAGATGGTTAGATGAAAAAAGGCCAAAGACAAAGTTTGATTTGTTTTAGGTTAAGAAATGGAAAAAGTAAAGTACAAGATCTTTGTCCTTTTCTAAAAGAATAAATAAACTTTATTGGCGGTTGGAATTCCGGCATTAACTCTTTTCCTCTTTTCACTCCTTTTATATCATAGCCCAATTTTTGCATTTCTTTTAGACTTTGTTGGCATCATTTTTCGTTTAGCATACAGCAAAATATAATCACCATGAAAAGAATAATCACTGTATGCTTAGTAGTAGCCGCTATGAGTTCTGTTAAAACGGTAGCTGCTCAGGATAACCAACCGGTTAATGCGTATAAAACAGCATTAGGTGTTCGTTTGAGCAGCTCCAATGCTATGCAAAGCAACTCTATCTCCATCAAACATTTTATCAATCAAAAAACAGCCATTGAAGGATTATTTACTTTTGGCGACCCGCTGGCATTAGGAGCATTATTGGAATTTCATAAACCACTAGCAGCATCCGGACTAACTTATTTCTATGGTGCAGGTGGTTATATTGCTTTTCTTAAAACGGTTAATGTAAATACACAAAAAACATCTACAGACCCCAACATTGGTGCACAAGGGATAATTGGTCTTGATTATAAATTTAGCAATGTTCCTCTCAATCTTTCGTTGGACTGGAAACCTGAATTAAATATAATAAGCGATATTAATTTTGAACCGGCTGCAATCGGCTTTACTGCCAGGTTCACCTTTGGAAAGTAATCCATGAACATTTAACTATCAATCGACAGGTAAAAAATACTTGGAGTTTGTATGTAAGCTCCCCGTCCCGATTTTATCGGGACGGGTTTTTTTTGTACAAAAAAGAAAAGGAAAACAGCTATCTACAAGGGTACTTCAAAGCCCATTACTTCCCTAGCTTTCCACATTGTGCAAACATTTTCGGGTTTCTGCGTTTTTGTGCAGGAATTTCATTTATATTTAACATATCAAACCGAACAGATGCTTAAAAAGGAAAGGCAGGCTTTTATACTGCACCAGGTAAACCTTCATAATAAAGTCCTGTCCTCATCCCTCTGCACAGAAATAAATGTGTCGGAGGATACCATACGCCGCGACCTCCAGGAACTATCTGATGAAGGAAAAATAATAAAAGTACATGGGGGAGCCTTATCACATTCGTTCAACCAGGTTTATTTTCCCAGCATCGGTGTTTACTCACAAAATCAAAAACAGGTAATAGCTAAAAAGGCTGTAGCACTAATCTCCAACGGAATGTTTGTGCTAACCAGCGGCGGCACCACTATAATGGAGCTGGCAAGAACGCTGCCGCCCCAGCTTAAAGCAACTTTTATTTCTGGCAGCATACCTGCAATTTTGGAATACATGCACCATCCCAATATTGAAGTGATTGTAATCGGAGATAAAGTTTCAAAAAATTCTAAAATTACCGTTGGTTCTGAGGCCATAGCCAAAATAAAACAAGTAAAGGCTGATATATGCTTTTTAGGGACAAATGCGATAGACGCAGAGCATGGAATTACCGATAATGATTGGGAGGTGGTGCAGCTAAAGAAGGCCATGATAGAGTCTTCTAAAATGGTGGTTTGTCTCAGCATTGCTGAAAAGGTAAATTCGGTGCAGCCGATAAAGGTTTGTGATTTGGGTGAAATTGATTTATTGATAACTGAATTGCCGGCTGATGACCCCATCCTATTGCCCTATATAAATGCCGGTGTGAAAGTGTTGTAATTAAAACGTTGGAATTGCTTATTAATTAATATATATCTAAAACAAACAGCTATGAGAAAAATTCTCCATTTAGTCCTTGGGCTATCGTTGATGCTGCTTTTACTACCACCTGCGGTGCAGGCACAGGAAAAGACCATTACCGGTACTATTCTTTCGGAGGACAAGACACCGCTTAGTGGTGTAACAATTAGGGTAAAAGGTACCCGGCGCATAGTACAAACAGATGCAAACGGAAAGTTCTCCATTAAAGCAAGCCCCGGCGAAACACTGCAAATAACTTATGTAGGTTATGAAACTCAGGAGGTGAAAGCCGGTGATGCCAGCAACATAGGCATAAGTATGAAAGCTACCGATGGAACGCTTGGTGAAGTAGTGGTGACAGCGATGGATATTAAAAGAAATCCTAGGGAACTTGGATATGCGGTGCAGAAGCTGGATGGTGCAGAAATTCAGGAAACGCAGAGAGAAAATTTCTTAAATAGTTTGCAAGGTCGGGTAGCTGGTCTTACAATTAACAGTACTTCTGGCAATGCAGGCTCCTCTTCACAGATTGTATTAAGAGGTTTTAATTCCCTTTCACTAAGTAATCAACCTTTGTTTGTAATTGACGGAGTTATTGTTGACAATCAGACAATAGATGAAAACTCAAACGGTGGAACAGGCGTTGGTTTAGTGGAAAGAGGTGCCGGACTTACCAACACTAGTAACAAAATTAATGATTACGGCAGCAGAATTTCAGATGTAAATCCAAATGATATTGAAAGCATTACCGTGTTAAAAGGTCCTGAAGCAACAGCACTTTATGGAAGCCAGGCCAGCTCCGGTGCCATTATCATTACCACTAAAAAAGCAAAATCTAATAAATTAGCAATTCAATATGACAACAACTTCCGTTTAACCAAAGTAACAAGAACTACTGAAATTTTTGACCAGTTTACGACTGGTATCAATGGAACTCCTTCCAGTCTTTTTCGTTATTTCGGCCCTGAATATGAAGAAGGAACTAAGTTATTTGATAATAAGAAAAGTTTTTTCAAAACAGGATTTTCACAAACGCATAATTTGGGAATGGATTTTGGCGTAAAAAATTCAATTTTCCGTTTTTCGGCTTCTTATTTTAATCAGGATGGAATCATTCCAACTAATACGTATAAAAGACTGACCTTAAAACTTTCCAATACAACAAAGTTTGGATCTAAGGTTGATATATCTCCATCAATAACTTATTCCGCAACAGAAAATAATAAAGTACTCCGTGGTGCAGGTGGTTTTTTATTAGGTCTTCTTTCCTGGCCGAGTACTAATGATATAGCTGCTTCACAGGGAGATAATGGAAGCAAGCTTCCTTTATTCGCATTAAACCCTAATTCTGAATTTGACAACCCACTCTTTAACGTAAAGAATAATAAAAGCCAGGAAAAAACGGATCGCTACAATGCTTCTCTTGGTATTAATATCCGCCCGTTCTCTTGGTTAACACTTGCCGGTAGATTTGGCTATGAAACTTATAGCACAGATGGCTACCTGCGGTATCATCCACTATCCTATTATATTGCCGGAAATATAGGTGGTATTCAGGATAATTTTAATAGAAAATACAGTGGCTATAATCATACAATAACAGCAACTGTAAAAAAGACATTAGGCAAAAATTATAATTTCAGAGTCATGGTAGGCACCATGTGGCAGGATTATGAAACCAAAATGCTTGCTGTAAGCGGTGAAAAATTGGTAGACTCTATTGGCACATCTGGTAATGCGTTAGGATTTGGAAAAATGTATAAATCTGTAAATGGCGTGCCTACAATTGTTACAGCAGCTAATTATAATCAGTTATTAGGTTCTCTTACTGACAGTAATTCAACACTGGCCAGTACTCGTAGAAGATTATTAAGAAACAATTTTGGAGAGTATAACAGATCCATCTTAAATCAGTTTGCTTATTTTGGTGAGTTTTCGTTTAATTTTAAAAGCTTGGTATTTTTAAGCTACACTCAGCGGTTTGAAGAAGCTTCAACCCTGCCAAAAAAGAACAGAAAATTCAATTATCCCGGTGGTAGTGTAAGCATAATTGTTAGTGACATTTTTCCTGAAATTAAAAAAGGAAATATCCTGACATACTGGAAATTAAGAGGTTCTGTTGCGCAAACTGCAAGATTGAATTCACCTTATTCTACGCAGTCTTTCTTTGTAAATAGTTTCACCAGCGGCGGTGGATTTTCATATGGGTTCTTTAATAACAATGCAGAACTGCTTCCCGAAAAACAAAATACGTTTGAAATAGGAACAGAATTTCGTTTAATAAAAAGCAGACTGAACTTTGATGTAACCTATTATAATACACTTAATAAAAAACAAATTGTTGAAAACTTAAGGTTGAGTTATGGAACTGGCTTTGTACTCAATACTTCTAATGCTGCCAGCACAAGGAATCAAGGTGTAGAAATTGTGTTAGATGCAATGCTGCTGAAAAAACAATCGACTACCTGGAACATGCGTTTCAATTTTAATAAAATGAAAAACAAGCTGGTAGATCTTCCTGCTAACATCTCATTGTATTATCTGGCAGACAATGCGATATTGGGAAGTGTTGCTGGAGGTGCTGTTAAAGGTGGTTCAACTACAGCAATATCGGGATTTGGCTATTTAAGAAATACTAAAGGTGACATTTTGATTAATTCATTGTCTGGCTTACCAGTAATTGATGCCATAGAAAAAGTAAGAGGTGAAAGAAATCCGAATTTTACATTAGGATGGGTCAACAGTGTAGCAGTACGGAACTGGAGACTTAGTGTACTCTGCGACCTTAAAGTTGGTGGAGATGTTTGGAATGGTACAGATCAATATTTAACTACCATTGGAAGAAGCCAGCGAACTGCAGATAGATTGACACCAAGAGTTATACAGGGTGTTATACAGAATGGTCTGGAGAATACTTCAAATCCTACCATTAACACCATTGCAGTAGTCCCTTATTATAATGAAAATTATTACCGGTTAATGCCGGAAGAAGAATTTATTGAAAAAAATGTCAACTGGTTTAGGTTACGGGATATTACAGTTAACTATTCATTCCCGGTATCTTTTGTAAAAAGAATCGGTGGTGTTAAAAACCTTGGCGCCTTTGTCACTATGAATGATGTTTTCTTATTAACCAATTATTCCGGTGCTGATCCATCTGTAAATTCAAATACAGCCGGTACCCGCGGTGTTGGTGCATTCGGATTTGATTATGGCACATTGCCGAATCAATTAAGTATAAATTTTGGAATAAAAGCTGGTTTTTAATTGTTTAAACTTTTAATAAAATGAAAAAGAAAATAATACTCCCTCAGTTATTGCTGCTGTTGACGATACTGGTACAACAGTCATGCTCTAAAAAAATTGATGAGGCATATACCAATCCAAACGCTGCTGTGCGCCAGCCAGTGGAATTGCTGCTGCCTAATATAATTGCGAATATGTGTATCAGTAATACTGCTGCCGGATCTTTTTACGGTCCACAAAATGACGGACTTTATGTCGGCAGGTATGCTCAATTTTGGGCGACAAACACATCTGGCAATCAGTACGATCAAATGGGAATGACCACTACAAACAGTACAGCTGCTGCTGCTGACATTGGTGGATCTCAGTGGGCGATGCATTACTATGGTCAAGGACAAAATCTTAATAAAGTTATAGAATGGGGAATTGAAGAGAAGAAATGGGATTTCGTTGGCGTCGCATATGCTATAAGAGCATTTGGTTGGCTGGCCGTGACAGATATGCACGGAGAGGCTATTTTAAAAGATGCTTTTAATACCAGCTTGTTAACGTTCAACTATGATTCACAAGCGGATATTTATGAAGAAGTAAAAAGAAATTGCCGGCTTGCAATCGAATATCTGAATAGAGTTGGTGATGGTGTGGATCCAGTAAGTCTTGCAAAAGGCGCCAATTTTTGCTCAATGAAAGGTGATAGAGATAAATGGAAAAAATTTGCAAATGCAACAATGGCAAGAGTATTTCATCGTACATCAAACAAATCTAGCTACGAGCCAGATTCAGTTATCCATTATGCTAATCTTGCGATAAACAACAACGCTGATAATTTCTATATTCTATTTGAAAATTTGGGTACCACTACTAAGAGTTATTATGGGGCGGGTCGTGGAAATATCGGCACATTAAGGCAAACGAAATTTTCTGCTGACCTTTTATCCGGATTAAATACAAGTTTTCTTGGTGTTCAAGATCCCAGAGCATGGTATATCCTCCGGGAAAATGCAAACAATACTTTTAAAGGAATAAGGCCTAGTAAAGGGTTTACTGAAATTCCGCTGGCGGCTGATCAACCATTTAATTATTGGGGTTCAACCGGGACTACCGGTAATGATGTTAATGCCCGTTATGTTTACGGCGATGGAATGCCTTGGCCTGTTGTCACTGCTGCAGAAATGGATTTTTTAAAAGCAGAAGCTAATTATTTGAAAGGGAATAAAAGTGCTGCTCGCACAGCCTATAGTTCTGGGATAAGCAAGAACATTGATATGCTTACCAGTGTTTATACCAATGCTATTCCACCTGCAAGGGTAATAGACAATACTGTAAAAACAAATTTTCTACTGAACCCACTTGTTGTGCCAGCCTTGGCAGATTTCAACCTGTCACATATTATGTTACAAAAATTTATTGCCCTGTACGGTTTTGGATTTATGGAGGTATGGGCCGATTTGAGACGCTACCATTATGTAGACCCCGAAGAAGGTACTACCAGACAAGTCTATACCGACTTTGCAACTCCAACTGGTTTTGATTTATTTGTAAACAATAATGGTAAAATTATTTATAGGGTACGTCCTAGATACAATTCTGAGTATAGATGGAATGTAGCAGCGCTGACTCCGTTAGGCGCATTGGCATTAGACTATCATACAAAAGAACAATGGTTCTCTCAACCTTAAACATTATCTACAAAACAAATAATATGAGAAAAATAAAAAATTATGGCGCAGCATTGACAGTTATGGTTACAATGATGTTTTTGTTTGCCTGCTCCAAAAAAACGGACAATAAGTTTGCTGTTGAAACCAATTTTAATAATACAAGTTTGATACAGGTATTTATTGCAACTGTAAATGCTACAAGAAATCATTTATATGTTGACAATAACCAGTTAACAGGCGCAACAATGGGAACTGGAAGTCTTTTCCCATCAGCAGCATATGCTTCCAGTGTTTCTCCAGGGTTAAGAGCCTTTTTGGTGCGGGATACATTGAGTGCTACTACACAGGTACCCTTATCTTTTGCGGAAAACATGCAGGTCGGAAAAAGTTATACAATTTTTCTGTATGATACTATTACTACGCCAAAGCAAAAAACTGTTCCAACAAATATTATTATACCAGCAGATACATCCTGCCGTATCAGGTTTGCTAATTTCATTTATAATCCTGTTGCTGTTCCAGCTATTGACATTTTTTCATACCGAAAAAATGTCAATATTGCTACCAATTTAGCGGTAACAGATGTCACCAATTTCATTGCATATCCGTCAGGTCTTGCAGCTCCTCCAGGGCTTACCACTCCCCTTACTCCGGATACTTTATATATCAGGGAAACAGGATCAACGGTAAATATTATAAAATTTCCTGTCACCCTTACTCTAAAAAGAAGTTACACACTAGTGTATCGTGGCAGTCACAGAGGAACAAGAACGGCGACGCTATTTACAAATTATTAAACATTGCATTATTAAAATAAGGGTTGCTACGGCAGCCCTTTTTTATGCCCCTCCAAAAAATATATAACACAAGACAATAGAAGTAATTATCCCCACAAGATCTGCCAACAACATAGATCCAATTGCATAGCGGGTATTTTTTATACTCACTGCG